>JABLXX010000011.1 GCA_013177825.1 Syntrophaceae bacterium | reverse complement strand
AACGTACACCTTCCCGCACCCGCTGCAACGGGTCCCGAGTATCTTCCGCTCGTCCCGCAGCGACGAGAGAAAACGGCCCGCCGTCTCCCCGGCCCACCACGTGTACGGGACCGAGATCTGACCCTTCAGGGTCAGGGGCTCTACTTCCTTGATCCAATCCGTCATGTTATTCACCTCTACCGTTTTATGGTTCCCATGATCGCCCGGGCCTCGTCGGGTGTGGCCGGCTCGTGGCCCAGAGCCCGGACGATGCGGACCGCGTGCTCCACGAGTTCATAGTTTCCCTTGGCCAGCGCCCCGTCCGGCATCCGGATGTTGTCTTCCAGGCCTACCCGGACATGGCCGCCGCTGAGGATCGACTGGGTGATGGCCGGCCATTCGTCGTTCCCGACGCCGCAGGCGGTAAAGTTGGCTCCCGGCGGCAGCGAGGAGGCCATGGCAATGAAAGTCCCCGGCCGGAAGGTGTTCCCGCCGCAGACCCCCCAGACGAAGTTGAAGTTGACGGGCTCCGTGAAGGACCCGCCGCCCGAGATGGCGTGGTAGTTGTCGATTCCCGACGAGGAGTAGACCTCGATTTCCGGCTTGGTCCCGATCTCCTTCATCCGGGCGGCGAATTTGGCCACCATGATGAGGGAGTTTTCGAACGTATAGTCCACGAGAACTTCGCCGGTCTTCCGGTTCACCGCGGCAAAGTTCATGGTGGCCATATTGAGGGAGGACATCTCGGGCCGCACTGCTTCCATCTGCTGGAGACGGAGCTCCGGCGTCGCCCCCGGGCCGAGGGCCGACGTCATGTTGACGATCAGCTCCGGGACCCGCTCCTTGATGGCGTCGTGGCTTTCCTTGATCCGCTCGATCCGGATGGAATTGGCACCGTCGTCCTCCACGGCATGGACGTGCACCATGGCCGCGCCCGCCTTGTAGGCCAGCTCCGCCGCGTCGGCCAGTTCCTTCGGCGAGTAGGGCGTGTTGGGATTCTGGTTCTTGCGCGTCGACGATCCGACGAGTGCGCACGTTACGATTACTTTTCTGCTCATAAAGACTCCCGTTCCTTCTATGGATATTCCCCGATCCGGCGGCGCCCCGCATCGGGGATGCGGCGCCGGCCGCCGGAACCGTTCGTTACACCTTGAGCAAGAGCGCCTCTCCCTGGGACAGGCCGCCGCAGATAGCCGCCACGCCGAGGCCGCCGCCGCGACGCCGCAGCTCGTACATCATCGTCATGGCGATCCGGGCGCCGCTGGCGCCGACGGGGTGCCCGATGGCGATGGCCCCGCCGTTGACGTTCGCCTTCGCCTGCAGGGCCTTCTCCTTCTCCGGGTCCTTCCCGGCCAGGAGACGTAGCGACACCAGCGTGACCGCCGCGAAGGCTTCGTTGATCTCGATCAGGTCCACGTCGTCGATCCTGTTTCCCGTCCGGGCAAACATCTTCCCGATCGCCTGGGCCGGCACGTCGGCCATATACTTCGGCGTCCCCGCCGCGGCCTCGCATGCCACAACCTCCCCCAGGACCTCCAGCCCCAGGGACTCGGCCTTGCGGCGAGACATCAGGACGATTGCGGAAGCGCCGGAATTGAGTCCCGGGGCGTTCCCCGCCGTCACCGTGGGGCTCCCGTAAACCGTCTTCAGGGCCGACATCTTCTCGATGTTCAGGTTCTCCCGGGGCGATTCGTCCCGGTCCATCACCAGCGGAGCCTTGCCCTTCTGGGGAATCTCCAGGGGCATCAACTCCTCGCCAACCTTGTACTTCCCGGACGCATAAGCCTGGAAATACTTCCGGTGGCTGGCCACCGCCCATTCGTCCTGCATCTCCCGAGTCACCCCGTACTCCAGGGAGACGTGCCCCGCGTCGGTCGCCACCGGGGCGAATCCCTTCCGGCCGTAACCCAGCTCGAACAGGACGTCCTCCAGCTCGATGTGCCCCAGGCGGGTCCCCCAGCGAGCCTTGGCCGCGCTGGCGATCAGGGGAACGTTCCCCATGTTCTCCGCCCCCGAGGCGATCACCACCTCCGCGTCCCCCGACTTGATGGCCCGGTAGCCCAGGCGCATGCCCGTCATGGAGGAGCAGCAGGCCCGGTCGATGGTCAGGGAGATGTTGCTCTCCGGAAATCCGGCCAGGAGCGTGATCTGCCGGGCCGGAACGTTCGTGTAAATGGCGTATTCCGCGGGAATGCACGTCCCGTAATACACCTCGTCCACCTGGGCCGGATCGAGGCCGATGCGGTGGACGACTTCCTGGAGCACCTTGACCCCCAGGTCAATGCTCAAAATGGATCGCAGAACGCCGTCGAACCGCCCGAAGGGCGTCCGGACCGCGCTCACGATAACTACATCGTTGGGTTGCATGGGTTGTAAGCACCTTTCTATTCTTTTTTTATTCTATCCCCGTACACCGGCGGGGACTCCGCCCGGCCACAGGGCATGACCCGGGAAAGGGACTTCCCTCGCGCTCAGAAGCGTTTTTTTGACCCTGCATCGTCTCGCTCCGCTGCAAAGTCATAACTCGCACCGGACGGTGCAGAGACTGATGACTTTGCGGGCGCTTCTCTGCGACGGCAGGGTACCCCGAAAAAGCCGCTATTCGCGCTCCGGGAAGCCCCCCTCCCCGACGGACGTTCGCGGGGGCTGTCACGGGGGTTCCCGCCGTCGCGGAGACTTTTCCGCGGAGCGCCTTGTTCGATCGAAAGGCCGTCCGGATGGAAAAGTCTCCTAATTGCTCCTCTGGGAACCCCCGGCCGCGCCCCCGCGGCTGATCGGCCCTGGTAAAAGAAGGAGGTGAAACCCTTTTCCGCAGGAAAAGGGAGCTCCCTTGTTATTTTATGCGTTGCCCCGGCCCGGTCGGCCTTCAAAAAGGCCGCAGGCAAGGCGCGCAAACCCCGAGGAGTGAGGCGTACTTTATGTACGCCGCAGCGACGAGGGGTGCCGCGCAACGCAGCATCCGGCCTTTTTCAAGGCCGACCCTAGCGGATGCCGAAGTCCTTGCCCAGAATCTCCCCCGCACAAATCACGCCCGAGGCGATGGCGCAGTCCATGGCCACGCCGTATCCCTTGGCGGTATCGCCGGCGAAGAAGAGACCCTGCACGTGCTCCGACCGGACAGGCACCTTCTGGGTCCCCGCCTGGTTGATGCTCTTGGCGACCCCTTCCAGCTTCCAGCAGACCAGGTCGAGCTTCCAGTCGATGCTCTTCTTGAAGCCGGGGTAGATCTCCTCCATGAACTCCGGAAGGCGTGCGACGATCTTCTTCACGAGTTCCGGATTCCGGGACTCCTTCTCCGTCAGGGGCAGGTAGGCCGTGTAGAGGTACTTCCCCGCCGGGGCCACGGACGGATCCACGGCGGACTGGATGTTCCAGCAGATGTACACGTCGTAGTCGTAGCCCTCCGATTTGGGGAGGATGCAGGTGTTCTTGAGGCCCATCTTCGCCTCTTCCTCGGGCATGACGAGCTTGTTGAGGCCCATGTAGGGGGCGTAGCTGCCGTAGCCGTACATGGACTCGACCTTCGTCGACCAGGCCTCGGGGAAGTACTTCCGGTCGATGACCTTGAAGGTGTGCTGGGCGGGGATATTGCTAACAACCGTTTCGGCCAGGAACGTCTCTTCCCCGGCGGGGGTCTCGACCCGGACGCCGGTCACCTTGCCGCCGTCCACCTTGATCTCCAGGACCTTGGACTGGTAGCTGACCTCGCCGCCGAACCCCTTGAGCTTCTCAACGATGGCCTTGGACCACTCCATCGTGCCGTTGCCGACGAACCCGCCGACAAAGCCCAGGACGTTCCGGGTCAGCTTGGGGCCGAAGGCGTGCTTGAAGTAGCGGAAGATGTCCCCCATGGAGATGTCCTTCGGGTCGTTGATCGTCGAGAAGAGGGTTCCCACGGAGTGCAGGTGGTCGAAGAGGATGTCGCTCTTCGTGATGCCCTTGCCCTCTGCCCATTCCTGGAAGGAGACCTTCTCCAGGCGGTCGATTTCCTCCTCCGGGAGGCCGTAGGCCTCGTAATAGAAAGCCAGGAAGGGGATTTTCATCTCCTTGCCGATCTTCTTGAGCTGCGGATCGACGAAGGTTCCGGCGACGTCGCGGTAGAGTGTGCCCTTGTAGTAGTTCCCGTACATGGCCCCGTGTTTCGCCACCTCGGGGAGCCCCCCGATCAGGTCCTCGAAGTCGAGCATGTAGCCGGCCCCGTTGGCGCTGATGGCGTGATAGCCGATGTCGAGGGTGTAGCCGTCGAGCATCCGGTCCGCCAGGATCTTCTCGATGGCCGGGTCGGAGTCGGCAATGTAGGTGAACTGGGAGGCCAGGACCTTCTTGTACCAGTCGAGACCCTTGTCGGCGATTTCCTTCCCCTGGATGGACAGGGCGCGTCCTCCCGGGCGGTCGAGCTGCTCGAGAACCAGGACCTTCTTGCCTTCCTTGGCGAGGAGGGTGGCCACGGAGAGCCCCCCGACTCCTGCGCCGATCACGATGGCATCGTATTTTTTTGCTGTGGTCATGAGATTACGTTCCTTTCTATGCTGAATGGCCTGTTACAGGACCATGAATTCGTGGAGCAGTTCCCCCTGGACGGTGTCCTTCTTCCCGTCGATTTCGATGTCCATCCGGTAGTCGCCGAGGAACCGGAAGTAGTACTGGTCCCAGGCGGCCGCCTTGGGGAGCTGCATGGTCTCCACGAGCCGGGTCGTGTCGATGGCCAGTTTCATCTTTACGCCCAGGTTGTCCGTGGTGAGAACGAGGCTGTTTGCGTATTCCTGCCCGATCTTGGGCTCCTTCGTGAAGTTGCCGAGCTCCGTGTGCATGATGTTCGTCGACAGGACGATCTCGTTGCCCCGGGCGATGAGCAGGGGCGCGAAGACGGGCGCCTCGGGGTCCCGCGGCAGCACCCAGCCATAGTCCAGGCAGTAGTCGCCGCTGTGGATGCGGCCCCAGTACCAGGAGGAGCAGACCTCGTGCATCCGTGCGTTTCCCCAGTTGTGGTCGTGGTAGGCGGCCCCCTTCACGGGGATCGTCCCTTCTTTCATGTACAGCTCGCCCTCCACCTCGGCGTAGGGCACGGGGACGACCCAGCCGGCCACTTTCCCCGTCTCCTCGTTCTTGTAGTTGAACCCCGTTCCCAGCTTCCAGCCGGGGACGACGTTCTTGAGGACGAGCCTCGCGCCTATCTTGTTGATGATCATGGACAGCTCGTAGCGGCCGCCGCCCAGGTCCTTGAGCCAGCTGTCGCCCATGCGGACGTCGCACCAGTCGGGACCGGCATAGGTCTCCTCGGGCTTCCACACGGCGTAGCGCGCCGTCTGCGTGCCGTCGGGCCGGTAGATCATCAGCTGGGTGGTGGGAATGATGGGATTCATGAACTGGTTCCGGTAGTGGTACGTGAGCACCATGTGGTAGCCGTTGTCGAAGGAGCAGTCCACGTACCACCATTCATAGTAGTCGCCTTCGGTGTAGATGTGGCTGGCGTCGTCCCGGCGCTGGTAGTTCGCGGGATTCCGCTCCGCGCCGGGAACACCGTTGAAGGAGGCCAGGAAACATCGTTTTTCTTTTTCTTCCATGGTTTTTCTCCGTTCCTCAGAGGGGTTTGAAGTATTGAATGTCGAGGATGTTTCCCTTGCGGTCTTTTGCGAATACGGGTTGCACCCGCATGCCGATGTGGACCTTGCCGAACTCGACCTCGTCGAGGAAATGGGCCATGCCCGTGTCGGCGCCGTCGAGCCGGATCACGGCGTAGATGAACGGTGCCGGCCGCGGCTGGATCGGCTCGGAGTAGGTCACGAGGGTGAAGGTCTCCACGGTCCCCAGGGGGCCGATCTCGACCGCGTCTTTCAGCTCGCCGAAGCAGAACGTGCACACGGACCGGGGGGGCCAGAAGACCTTGTTGCAGGTCTTGCAGGGCGACCCGAGAAGCTTTTTCCGGTCCCGGAGGGTTGTGAAAAAACGACTCCCCGCCTTGCCGGCCCAGTAGTTTCCGTGGGCCGTCAGGTGCTGGTCCACTTCGAAGGGTTTGTATTCCGTCTTGTTTTCCATCTTGTCATTCCTCCCCTTCATCGCGATTTCGTTTGGGGCTTCTTCTGCCCCGGCAGGGGCTCGATGTAGCGGATGTCGCTCAGGTCGCCGATCCGCTCTTCCTTCGGGCGGAGGACCAGCCGGCAGCGCATGCCCACCCAGACCTTGTCCATGTCGGGCTCGACCTCCACCATGTGGTCCAGGACCGACGTGGCGCCGTCCAGCCGGACGGAGCCGTAGACGAAGGGAGGCTCATGGGGCTTGCCGGTGGTGGGGTCCGTCAGGGGAAGGTACATGATGGTGAAGTTCATCAGGGTCCCCTCGTGGGGCAGCTCGACCCACTTTTCATTTTTCACGTGGCATTCCGCGCAGACGACCCGCGGCGGCAACTGGACCCGCTTGCACTTCGGGCACTCGACCGCGAAAATCTTTCCGTTGTCCCGGAGCTCCGTCAGGCACTTGGTCATGTACCCCCCCGCCGCGAATCGGTATGGCACATCCACCGTCATGGGGATGGAGATCCATTCTTTGTCTTTTGTCGCCATGGTATCCTCCTTAATCTTCCAGCGTCTTGGACAGGGCGGTCATGACCGTCCAGTTCGTGCCGCCGTAGGCCGTCGTCATGGCCCGGCGCACGTCCCTGGGCACCTGATGTTCCCCGGCGTCTCCCCGGATCTGCAGGGCCGCCTCCCAGACGCGGAGCATGGCGGAAGCGCCGATGCAGTTCGTCGAGAGGACGCCGCCGGAGGGATTGACGGGAATCGGTCCGTCGATGTTCGTCTTGCCCTGTTCGATCAGCCGGAAGCCCTCGCCGGGTCCGCAGAGACCCAGGTCCTCGTACCAGATCAGCTCCGCCCAGGTCGCCGGCTCGTAGATCTCGAACACGTCGAAGTACTTCGCCGGGTCGTCCACCCCGAGTTTCCGGTAGAGCCTTCCGGCGCAGGCCCTGGAGAAGATCAGGCGCTTCGTCTTCACGTCACGCCAGTCGAGCTCGAACTGCTCGTTGTGGGCTGTTTCCATGGCCCGGATCCAGACGGGCTTCTTGCACCGGGACTTCGCCGTCTTCTCGTCCGCCAGGATCATGGCACAGGCGCCGTTGGAGGCGGGGCACATGTCGAGCATGCGGATGGGCCAGGCCAGCATCCGGGAATTGAGGGCGTCCTCGATGGTGATGTCGAGCTTCAGATGGGCATACTTGTTCTTCCGTGCATTCTGTCTGGCCTTGACGGCCACCATGGCGGAGTGCTCCTCCGTGGCGCCCCAGTTGGCGATGTAGGAAGACCCCATCATGGCGAAGTAGCCCACGGCCGCACCGGCCATGGAGCGGCCCCAGAGGGGATTGGCGACGCCGCTCAGGATGGCGCCCGTATCGCCTTCCTCCTGCTTCTCGAAGCCGATGCAGAGGACCTTGTCGAAGAGGCCGCTGGCTACATGGTGGGCCCCGGCGCAGACCGCCGTGGCGCCCACGGTCCCGCCCGTGGTGATCTTGACGCCCTGCTTGCCGTAGGCTCCCGTCCCGTGGACGAGCCAGCAGTCCGTCAGGTGGACGCCTTCGAAGAACTCCATATTTCCCAGGATGACCAGGTCGATCTCGTCCATGGTCATGCGGGCGTCCTTCAGTGCGGCGCGGACCGCCTCGTTGACCATTTCCGCCTGGTCCACATCGTGGCGGCGCGCTGCATGGTAGGTCTGGCCGCCGCCGATGATGGCTACATTTCGTTTCATGGCTTACCTCCGTCCTTCAGTTTCCGAGTACGACGACGCACTGGTGCTGGCCGCAGAACCCGGTGTGACCCTGGGCAACGGCGATATTCGCCCCCCTGACCTGGCGCTCTCCCGCTTCTCCGCGGAGTTGGAGAACCGCTTCCGCCACCCGGTTCAGCCCCGCCACGTTGGCGGGAATGCCGGACAGGAGCCCTCCCGACGGATTGACCGGCAGCTTCCCACCGATGGCGGTGGCGCCGGAGGCGGTGAACCGCCCGGCCTCTCCGCGATCGCAGAGGCCGAGTCCTTCGAGCCAGAGCAGTTCCTGGTAGGAGAATTCGTCGCCCACTTCCGCCAGGTCCACCGAGCGCCGGGGATTTTTGATGCCCGCCATGGCGTAGGCGCGGCCGGCGGCCTTTTCCAGGGCGAAGGTGTCCGCCAGGTCCCGGTCGCCCAGGTAATGGGCGTCGTAACAGGTCCCGATGCCGAGAATCCAGACGGGCTTGTCGGTGATCTTCCGGGCCCGCTCCTCCGAGGCCAGGACCAGGGCCACGGCCCCGTCGGCGTCCGGCGCGATGTCGAGCCTGTGCAGCGGCGGCGCCACGGCGGGGGAGGAGAGGACGTCCGCGACGGTGAAGTCGCCGGACTGGGAGGCGCAGGGATTGCGCTTTGCGTTGGACAGGTTCTTCACGACGACCCGGGCCGCGTCCTCCCGCGTAATCCCGTATTTGTACATGTATCGCCGGGCCTGGAGGGCGGCGGCGGAGGTGAAGTCGAATCCGAGCATCCGCGTGTAGATGGGGTCGAATGCGACGTTGTTTACGATGTGACGGTTTGTCTGGGACATCTTGGTGTGGGCCATGATCAGCGTGCAGGAATATTCCCCGGAGAGAATTCCGACGGCCCCGTAGAAAACGGCCGTCGATCCGTCCATGGCCATCTTCTCCTCCGCCCGCAGGTGTCCGCCGATGACGTCGGTGATGCCGATGTCCGAGATGGTCTGGCCGTCCCAGATGTCGTGGGAACAGCTGATGGCGCTGTCTATGTCCTCGGGCAGGGCCAGCCCCGTGTCCTTGAGAACCCGTGAGATGGCCTCGTAGGCCATCTCGCCGTAGTTGACGTCGGACCGCTTCGGTGCGAAGCGGGTCTGGGCCACGCCTACAATGGCGACTCGTTCGGTCATGCCTGCCTCCTTCACCGGCGGCCGCAGGCGCCTCCGCCGGGACCGTGATGGACGGTTTCCTCCGGGCGGGAGGTCGGCGTTCGGGCGCCGGTCATGGGTTGATAGCCCGGTGCGCCCGCACGGGCACACCGGGGCCTGGTGGTTTCTTGTCGATTCTATAACCGCTCGAAAATTGTCGCGATTCCCTGGCCTCCGCCGATGCACAGCGTGGCCAGTCCGTAACGGCCGCCGGTCCTCTTCAGGTGATGGAGCACCGCCAGGCTCAGGCGGCCGCCGCTCATGCCGTTGGGATGCCCGAAGGCGATGGCCCCCCCGTAGGGGTTCCATTTTTCGGGATCGACGGCATGGCCGTTCTGTTTCAGCTCCTTCATGACGGCCAGGGTCTGGGAGGCAAAGGCCTCGTTGCATTCCACGATGTCCATGTCCGCCAGTTTCAGGCCGGCCCGGTCCAGGGCCTTCGGAATGGCATAGGCCGGTCCGATGCCCATGTATTTCGGCTCCACGCCGGCGAGGGCGCAGGTGACGAAGCGGCCCAGGGGCTTGAGCCCCAGGGATTCGCACTTCTCCTTCGCCATGAGCAGCAGGGCCACACCCCCGTCGTTCATGCCTGACGAGCTGCCGGCAGTGACCGTTCCGCCCTTCTTGAAGACGGGCTTGAGCGACGCCAGCTTCTCCAGCGTCGTCGCCCGGGGATGCTCGTCCCGGTCGAAGACGACGGGATCGCCCTTCCGCTGGGGGATCGTGACGGGCACGATCTCTTCCTTGAAATATCCTGCCTCGATGGCCTTGATCGCCAGGGTCTGGCTCCGGAGGCCGAAGGCATCCTGCTCCTCCCGGGAAATGCCCCACTCCTCCGCCAGGATCTCCGCCACGATTCCCATGGGGGCGTTCGTCTCCGGCGTCGGGCCGACTTCCTTGGTAATGAAGGCGTTGGGCGTCAGGGAGAAGGGGACCTTCTGGCGCTCCATCAGGTAGGGCGCGTTGCTCCAGCTTTCGCATCCGCCGGCGATGTAGGTGTCGCCGAAGCCCGCCAGGATGGCCATGGCGGCGGAATTGACGGTCTGCAGGGCCGAGCCGCACTGCCGCTCCACCGTCTGCGCCGTAACGGTGACGGGGAATCCCGCCTTCAGGACCGCCCAGCGGGCGATGTTGACGGCGGCGTTGTTCGTGCAGGCGTGGCCGATGAGGACGTCCTCCACGATGGCCGGGTCGATCTTCGTCTTTTCGATGAGCCCCTTGAGGGCGAAGGCAGCCAGTTCCTCGGGGCGGAACCCGGAGAGCGCGCCTCCCATCCGGCCGATGGCCGTCCGGACGCCGTCGACGATGTATACTTCTCTCATGTCCATACCTCCTTACTTGCCCGTGAATACGGGTTTCCGCTTCTCCAGGAAGGCGTTCATCCCTTCGACGCGGTCCTGCGACCCGAAGCACATGCAGAAACAGCGTGCCTCGATGGAAAGTCCCGTCCGGAGATCCGCCTGGATGCCCATGTTGATGGCTTCCTTGCCCATGGCCAGGGCGATGGGGCTCTTGGATGCAATGCGCTTCGCCAGTTTCGCCACGGCGTCGTCCAGCTCCGCCTTCGGGACCAGCATGTCCACCAGGCCGATGCGGTAGGCCTCCTCGGCCTTGATGTGCTCGCCTGTCAGGACCAGCTTCTTGGCCATGCCCACGCCGCAGAGCCGGGCGAGGCGCTGGGTTCCACCGTAGCCGGGGATGATGCCCAGGTTGATCTCCGGAACGCCCATGATGGCCGTATCGGCGGCGACGCGAATGTCGCAGCAGAGGGCCAGCTCCGTTCCCCCGCCCAGGGCGATGCCGTTGATCCGGGCGATGACGGGCTTCTGGAAGTGTTCGATGTTCCAGGTGATCTGCTGCCCCGCCGGGAGGCCGTGGATGACGTCCAGGTAGCCGGCACCCTTGGCCATGATGGAGATGTCTCCTCCCGCCACGAAGGCCTTGTCGCCCGTGCCGGTGAGCACCACCACGCGGACGGCGTCGTCCTTCTCGATTCCGTTCAGCGCATCCTGGATCTCGAACATGGTGTTGTCCCGGATGGCGTTGAGCACTTCCGGCCGGTTGATGGCGATCGTCGCCACGGCCCCGTCCTTCGTCACAATGATGTCTTTGTACTCCATGGAATGATCCTTTCTTTCCGTGTTTGATAGATCGCCTTCATCCGTTCCGGCACCGGTCCGGGGGAAGCGTCCGTTTCACCAGCGGGGCCTTGACGGCGCCGAATCAGAAAACCTTGAAGGGTTTCTTGGTACCGTCCGGCAAGTAGTCGTAGAAGCCCTTGCCGTTCTTGAATCCCAGACGGCCCGCCTCGATCATCTTGCGGTACAGGATGTTCAGCTTGTCCGCCTCGGAGTGGGTGTACTCGAAGACAGAGTCCTGGGCCATCTGGATGACGTCGAAGCCGCCGAAGTCCGCCAGCTCGCAGGGTCCCATGGGGTGTCCCGCGCCCAGCTTCATCGCCGTGTCGATGTCCTCCGCCGTCGCCGTCCCCTCGAGGACCATCTGGGCGGCCGTCATGTAGAGGGGGCCCAGCAGGCGGTTCACGATGAACCCGGGCGTGTCCTTCACCTTGATGGGTGTCTTGCCCAGGCGCTTCATCGTATCCATGGCGATCTCCACGGTCTTGTCCGCCACGCCGACGGGGCAGATGATCTCGACGAGCTTCATCACCGCGGCAGGATTGAAGAAGTGGGTTCCCACGACCTGGTCCTTGCGGTTGGTCGCCCCCGCCACGGCCGTGACCGACAGGACGGAGGTGTTCGTGGCCAGGATCGTCTCGGGCTTGCATAGCTTGTCCAGCTCGGCGAAGATCTTCTTCTTCAGGTCGAGATTTTCGGGGACGGCCTCGACGACGAAGTCGGCGTCTTTCACGGCTTCCGCCAGGTCCGTGGAGGTTTTCAGGCGGCCCAGGATGGCCTTCATCTCGTCTTCCGCCAGTTTTCCCTTTGCGACGCGCTTGGCGAGGCTCTTCTGGATCCGGGCGGCTCCCTTCTCGACGAACTCCGTGCTGACGTCGTAGAGAACTGCATCAAAACCCGCCTGGACGGCGGCCTGGGCAATGCCGTGGCCCATGGTGCCGGCCCCCAGAACGGTGAATTTTTTTACTTCCATGTTGAGACTCCTTTCTTGGGTTTTCCCGTCCCCGTCCACCGGGACGGGCATCGGGCGTTTTCAGGCGCTCCCCTGGGGATGACGGGCGGAGGGCGGCTCCGGAGGGGTGGAGGCCGGTCCCTCCCTCCCGTTCATCCAAGGAGGATGGCGCGAATCACTTGTTTTCAATGCGGTTTACTTCCCAAACTCCTTCTTCATTTCCTCGTACAGGTCGAGTTTCTTGACCTTGCCCAGGAGTGTCAGGGGAAGCTGGGCGCGGAAGATCACGTCTTCGGGGATCTTGTAGTTTGCCAGCTTGTCCTTCAGGAACTCCCGGATGCCCTTGGCCGTGGGACTGGTTCCGGGCTTGGGCATGATATAGGCCCGTCCCACCTCTCCCATGACCGGGTCGGGCCGTCCCACCACGGCGCTCATCAGGACATCGGGATGCTTCGCCAGTGCCTCTTCCACCTCCGGCGGATACACGTTCTCGCCGCCGCGAATGAACATCTCCTTTTTCCGGCCCACGATGACGAGGGAGCCGTCCTCTTCGAGGCGCCCCATGTCGCCGGTATGGAAGTATCCCTTGTCGTCGAAGACCCGTTTGTCTTCGTCGGGCCGCTTCCAGTAGCCTTTCATGACGGGATCGCCCTTGACGGCGATCTCGCCCACCTCGCCCTGCGGAAGGATGCCGTTCCGCTCGTCCATGATGACGAGGTCCACCCCGGGGATGGCCCGGCCTACCGAGTACTTGAGCTTCTCCTCGCCATGGCTCGGGTGGGTGAAGGTGATGGCGCCGCTCACCTCGGTGAGCCCGTAGGCGTTCCGGGGCATGACGCCCATCCTGGTCTTGATTCCCAGGATCAGCTCCGACGGGCAGGGCTGGCTGGAGACGATGGCCACCTGGATGGACTTCAGGTTGTACTTCTCGACGTTCGGATTCAGGAGCTCCAGGGCGTACTGGGCCGGCACCTGGCCGATGACGGAGATATTCTCCTTCTCGATCGTCTTCAGGGTCTCTTCGGGGTTGAACATGTCCATCATGACAAGGGTGTTGCCTGCGTTCAGGCAGGCGATGACGGCCATGACGGCGCCCCCGACGTGGTTCAGGGGGATGTTCAGGAGGAGCCGGTGGTCCCCGGCGAAATCGGAACTGGCGATCTGGCCGTCGGTATAGGAGATCAGGTTCCGGTGGGTCAGGACGGAGGCCTTGGGCACCCCCGTGGTGCCGGATGTATAGAGAAACAGGACGGGATCGTCGGGCTGGACGGCCGCTTTCGCTTTTTCCAGATCCGGTCCGGGGTCGGCGATGAAATCGTCGAACGGAATCATTCCCGCCGCGGCCTTGTCGCGTTCCAGGATCACAACATGCCGGAGGGAGGAGAGCTCGCTCCGGACGGCGGCCAGGCCCTGGAGGAAATCCATTCCCAGAAATCCCGCCGTCATGGCGAGGACGGAGATCCCGGCGTTTTCGGCAACGAAGCGGACCTCCTGGGGCGTGAAGCGCCAGCTCACGGGGACCGCCACGGCGCCGATCTTTGCGGCACCAAGGTAGAGAAAGACATTTTCCGGCCAGTTGGGGACGTAGATGCCGACACGGTCGCCCTTCCGAACCCCGAGCCTGAGCAGCCCGGCGGCGACGCGGTCCGTCTGTTCGTCGTAATCCCGGAACGTAAAGCGCCGGTCCTGGAAGACAACGGCTTCCCGATCCGAACGCTCTGTGGCGTATTTCTTGAGAAAATCTCCCAGCACCATGATGTTGCCCTCCTTTTGTCTGGCTCCCTGCATGGATGTCGGTTGTTTTCCCCGTCGCCCCGATACGGACGGGCCCTCCGGTCTTGGAGAAGCCCGCCCGTCGGGAAGGATTCTTTCCGCCGGCGCCGCCCCGCCGCCCTCCCGTCAGCCGGAACTTGCCCCGCGCCTCGAGGGGAAGCGGTGTCGCCGATAACCGGTCGTCCGCTTCCCCCGTCGGTCGGGGAAGGGAGGCGATGGCGTCGCCTTACATTCTTTCTTTTTTCTGTTCAGGCGGGTTTCCCGGACCACCCGGGCACAGATTTAAAAATTACCCTTCCTGAACTTTTTCGTGCCTCTTTACGCTTCGTCCGCGGGGGCGCGGCCGGGGGTTCCCAGAGGAGCAATTGGAAAACGTTTCCGTCTCCCAGGCTCTTCGGTTTCAGAAGGCGAAGAGCGGAAACGTTTTCGCGACGGCGGGAGCCCCCGTGACAGCCCCCGCGCCCCATGGGCCGTCCCGTCTCCCGTCTGATCCCTTTCTCATTCCTTTGGCCGCTGGTCGACGATCCGGGTGGCCTTCAGGGTCTGGCCCGGGTTGAAGATTTCCGTGAACGGCACGAACTCCACCTTCGGCGTCAGCTCCACGGCCCGCTTGACCTTTTCCTTCAGTTCCCCTTCCATCCGGGCCTTGTCCACGCCCTCGTCGGCCCCGACCTTCAGGATCAGGAGGTCCATGGAGTAGGGATCGTCGGCCTTTTCCTTGGTCACGATGAACTGGTACTCGATGACCCCCGGGGTGTTGGCCACGGCGTCCCGCATGGTCTCGGGGTTGATGAGGGTTCCCTTGACCTTCATGAGCTCACTGGTCCGGGTCCCGTAGGTGCTTCCCACGGTCGTTACGATCCGCTGGTCGTTGCGGCCGCAGATGGGGCAGGGCTCGTTTGTGATGGCGACGATGTCGCCCACCAGGTAGCGAAGCAGGCAGGTGCCCCGGCGGTCAAGGTGGGTGATGCACAAGAGCCCCGGCTCCCCGTCGGGTTTCCGCTTCCCCTTCTCGTCCACGGCCTCGAAGTAGTACATCTGGGGCACCCCGCAGTGGGCTCCGCCCAGCTCCGCGCACTCCTGGAAGGCCGTCTGCCCCTCGGTGAATCCGAAGGCGTTGCTGATGTAGACCTCGCCGGCCCCCATCTTCTGGAGGCGCCTGCGCATGTCGTCCCGCATCCCCTTGGGCACCGCCTCGCCCAGGGCCTGGATCTTGTTGATCCGGGAGAGGTCGCGCCCCTGCTCCTCGGCGGTCATGATGAGCCGCCGGATGTAGGAGGCGATCCCCGAGAGGGCATTGACCTTCTTCTTCTCGATATCCTCGATGGCCTGCTGCATGGAGCGGTGGATGCTGTAGGGGAACCCGGGCAGCGGGGCGCCGGTGAAGCCCCAGCACATCGTCATCCCCACGGCGGAGGCGAAGTGGACCGTCTTGTAGTACCCGATGTGGGGGATGAAGTGGAACGGGAAGAGATTCATGAGGATGTCGTCGGGCTCGAGATAGGTGATCTTGCAGCCGATGCGGAACATCCAGGTCTGCAGGAACATGTCGTATGTCGTGTTGTAGAACCTCGACGGAAGCCCCGTGGTCGTCCCGGTGGTGTACGTGATCTCATAGAGGATGTAATCCATGATCTTGGCGAAATCCATGTCCAGCTTGAAGGATTCGCCCCGGTCCTTCATATAGTCGGCCTTGCTCGTGACGGGGATCTTTTCCAGGTCTTCGACGCTCTTGATCGACTTCGGATCGACGCCCCACTCCTTGAACTTCTCCCGGTAGAAGGGGCTCTGCTTCTCCAGCCGCTCCATCTGTGCGACCAGGTTGGCATCCTGGGCGCTCCGGATCTCTTCCTTGCTCTTGAAAGCGAGATCCAGCGGCTGGTCCCCTTTGTACAGGGGGATGCTGTCGATCCAGGCCATAATCTCTTCACGGTTCCGCGGTACTTTGAACACTTTCGACATGTCGTTTCCTCCTTTTAGATTGACTGGTCAGTCATGTCTGTCTGCACAAAGAACGTCGCTTCCAAAACGGGATGAATGGCATTACAGGGCCTTCAGGCTCCGTGCGGTGACACGGCGGGCCCGGATGGCGTCGCAGAGGCCCTCCATGTCGGTGATGGGATCCGGAAACACCGTCCGGCAGAGACCGACGCTTCGGAGATCATGGGCGTCGCTGCAGCCGATGCCGGCCAGGTTCCGCTTTCTCATGGCTTCCTCCGCCAGGGCGATGCTCTCGCGGTCGTAGGAGGGGTGAACCACCTCCAGACCATCCAGGTCGTAGTCGTAGACCCGGAAACCGGCCCCGTAGAAATCGCTGTTGGAGGATACGATTTTCTTGAAAGGGTGGGCGGCGATGACGACACCGCCTTCCCCGTGCACCATCTCCAGGATCGTCTCCAGGGAACGGCTCGATCCGAGGCTGCGGGGATATCCGAACAGCAGAAATTCCCCCTGGAATTCCCCGCGCTTCGTGTAACAGGCTACCTCCTGGCCCGCCAGGACGAGCAGGTTCTCCACGCCGCTGGCTTCGACGAGCTCCTGAAGGTTGTCGTCGGACCAGCGGATGCCGTGCTCCGTCAGGGCGATGCCGTCCAGGCCCGCTTCCCGGGCCTTCCGCAGCAGGCCGGACGGGGGCAGGTTGCTGCAACCGGAATAGCGGTTGGTGTGGATGTGAAGGTCCATCTCCATGGTGTGTATCCCGGGCCGCTGAAAAATAACCGTTTGCTGCGTTTCCCTCATCCTTCGCCATTCGACGTACCGAAAAAGTACGACTCATGGCTCAGGATTTCGGGGGCCTTGCCTCCGGGCATTTTTGAACAGCCCTTTCTCTCGTTCATAAACCAATCTGCTTGCCGATTACTTCCTTCATCATCTTGTACACGTCGAGTGGCACGGGATCAGGGCAACGCCGCAGGCAGCCCCGTTTCAGCAGCCCGCTTCACTACAAGCCCATCTGCTTGCTGATGACTTCGTTCATGATCTCGTACGTCCCGCCGCCGATAGCGAAGAGGCGCGAGTCGCGGTAGAGGCGCTCCACGAGATATTCCCGGCAGTAGCCGTAGCCGCCGTGGATCTGGACGGCGTCGTAGACCACCCGGTCGCAGACCTTCGTGGCGAAGTTCTTCGCCATGCAGGCCTCCTTGTAGGCGGGCTGGCCGTTGCCGATCCTGGTGGCAACGCTGTAGCTCATCTGCTTGGCCGCCTCCACCTGGGTCGCCATCTCGGCGAGCTTGTGGCGGGTCACCTGGAAGCCCGTCAGGGGCTTGCCGAAGGCGATCCGCTCCTTGGCGTATTTGATCGACTCCTCCAGGGCCATTTCCGCCACGGCGTGGGCTTCCACCGAGAGGTAGAGGCGTTCCTTCTGGAAATTCACCATGATCCCGACGAACCCCTTGTTTTCCGCCCCCAGGAGGTTTTCGACGGGGACTTCGCATTCGTCGAAGCTCAGCTCTGCCGTGTCGGAAGACCACCAGCCCATCTTCTCGAGTTTCTTCGAGCAGGTGAATCCCGGCGTCCCCTTTTCGATGACGAGGAGGCTGATGCCGCCGTGTCCCGGTCCGCCGGTCCGGACGGCGGTGGTCACGTAGTCCGCTCGGCTCCCGCTGGTGATGAAGGTCTTCGAGCCGTTGACGATGTACTTGTCGCCTTTCCGGACGGCCCGGGTGAGGAGATTCGCCACGTCGGAACCGCCGCTCGGCTCCGTAACGCCCAGAACGGCGATCTTGTCGCCCGCCAGGACGGTGGGGACGAACTTCTGCTTCTGCTCTTCCGTTCCTAGGGCCAGGATGGGCGGCACGGCGATGGCGCTGGAGCCGAGGCTCGACGGAAGCCCGACGGCGCCGCAGCGCATGATCTCCTCCGTATAGGCCACCTGGTGGAAGATGTCGCCGGGCGTTCCGCCGTACTCCTCGGGATAGCCGAGCCCGATGAAACCGGCGTCTCCGGCCTTCTTGTAGAGTTCCAGAGGGATGATTCCCTCTTCTTCCCATCGGTCGAGGTGCGGTGCGATTTCCCGGGCGACGAAGCGGCGGACGCTGTCCCTCAGCATGTCGTGTGATTCACTGAAATAGTCATTGTACATGGATCATCCCTCTTGGTTCCGGAGTCTCGTCGATTCCGTTCAGTATATGTCCGGGCAGCCTTTTCCGGCGCCCGGGTAATGGATTTCGTAGCGGTCTTCCCGGCGGAGCCCCTCGACCTGCTGTCTTCTCCTCTGTTCTTCCGCGGCGCTGGTTCCCCCGAGAATGAACGGGGAGCCGCAACCCGTCGGTCCGGCCGGGGCGAGGCACAGGACCGCCGCGTCGTCGAGAATGCATCCGGGCCGGTCGTACCGGTCGAACAGGAGGTCCGGAACTTCCTCGACGGGATACCGGCGGCAGATCTCTCCGAGCTCCTTCCCGTCGCCCTCCCCGGACGGGAGCAGGGCGGCGAAGCCGTCGGTGGCGAGAAGCAGGCGGGACGATTCCTCGAGGGAAATCTCCTCGACCTGCGAAAACCGGTCCGCCCGGCCGACGAACCAGAAGTTGTTCTCCGTCAGTCTCTGCACCGAGCCGCTTTCCGTATCGATCCGGTACAGGAGGCTGTCGCCCGCATGAAACATCAGGCCCCGGAGGCCGCTGTCCTGCCTGAAGAGCAGGATGCCGGTGAAGGTGCAGCCGTCGGAAGGATAAAGCTCCCGGACCAGCATTGCCGCGGCGAGAACCACGCTTTCCCGGAGGATCGCCGCCTCCTCCTCCCGGTAGGCCCGGCCCGCTTCCAGGCCGGTCATCCCGTTCAGGATCGCGCTGAACCCTTCCATGACCCGCCGGACCGCCCGGGGATTCCGGTCGGAACCGTCCCCGACGGCGAAGAAGGCCTTGTCGGGGTGAATCAGGATCCCGTCGCCGACCCCCGACGTCGGCGGGGATCCGGTTGATCCCGCCCGGACCCGCGCCCCGAGAACTCCGGGGCGGCGGACCGAGCGGTGTTGATGGTTGAAGAGATAGCCGTTATTTTGCAACGTCTCCCGCTCAGCCTTTCGGTTTTCTCCCGCAAAGGGCCCTCGTCGTGTAGATCACCACGTCTTCGCCCCGCTGGTTCTTGATGGCGTTCTTCGAGACGATGACGCCCGTCTTGTCGTCTTTCGGATCCAGTTTTTCCACGGTGACTTCGCAGTGGATCGTGTCGCCGATCTTGACGGGGCCGGTGAACCGGACGGAATCCATGCCGTAAAAGGCGATGAAGGACTTGGGCAGGGCCACGTACTGGCCGAGCCGGAAGATGAGGGCGCTGCCGATGCACAACGAAAGCATGCCGTGGGCGATCCGCTCACCGAAGAAGGCTTTCTTGGCAAACTCGACGTTCGTATGAATGGGGTGCCAGTCTCCCGTCAGCATTGCAAAAAAGGTGATGTCCGTCTCGGTGATGGTCCGGGCCGGCGATTTCAGAACTTCTCCTACGGTGTAATCTTCCAAAAACAGCTTATCCATGACTTCTCCTCTCTTGAGATGGAATATCCCCCTATCCGGGAATAAGGGAGTTGCCCTCTATGATATCCTTTCCGCTCCCCTCCTACAAGCTGTCTTCCGGGATCCGGACGGCCGAGTCGTTCTGGAGCTTGATGATGCGGGCCCGCCCGAAGACCTGAGGGAGAAGGTTGTTGGCATAGTAGGCTGCGGTATGGAGTTTTCCCTCATAAAACGCCCGGTCCGCCGGGTCGGTGTCCCGGCTCCGGAGCTTGTCTTCGGCGATGAGGGCCTGCTCCAGGAGCAGATGGGCAACGGCCACCTCGGCGACACAGTCGAGGAAGCGGGTCGCCGTCAGGGGAACAAGATCGACCTTTCCTTCCTTGAGGAAGGATCCGTAGAGAAGGGCGATCTCCATGACCGCCTCGAGGGCCTCCTCGAGAATGGCGAGCTCGCCGGGGAACCGGTTTTCCGAGCGTCCCTTCCGGATGAGGGCGAGGACTTCGTCCATCCATTCCCGGTAGATCTTCCCGCCTTCCATGTTGAGCTTGCGGCCGATGAGGTCCAGCGCCTGAATGTAATTGGTGCCGTCCCAGATGGAGAGGATCTTGCAATCCCGGGTGTACTGCTCCACCGGATATTCCTTGGTAAACCCGTAACCGCCGAGAATCTGGATGCCTTCCCGGCCCAGCTCGAAGATCCGGTCGGAGCCGTAGGCCTTCACCAGGGGCGTCAGGAACTCCAGGCGGCCCAGGGCAGCCTTTCGCTCCGCTTCCGTGGCCGCCGCCTTGGCCAGGTCTTCCATGAAATAGGCCTTGAACACCAGGGCGCGCAGACCCTCCGTGATGGATTTGATGTTCATCAGCATCCGCCGGATGTCCACGTGCTCGACGATTCGCACCCGGTCCCCCTTCTTTCCGAAGGGAACGCCCTGAATGCGCTCCTTGGCGTAGGCCAGGACATTGGCGTAGATGTTCGCCCCGAAGGCTACCGACTCGAGCCCGACGGCCATCCGTGCCAGGTTCACCATGTCGAACATGTAGGCCAGGCCCATCCCCTGCTGACCGATCAGGTAGCCGCGGCAGTTGCCGTTCTCCCCGAAGTTCATGACGCAGGTGGCCGAGCCGTTGAGGCCCATCTTGTGCTCGATGCCGATGCAGGAGACGTCGTTTGGCTCGCCGAGGGAGCCGTCCTCGTTCACCCAGATCTTGGGTACGGCGAAGAGGGAAACCCCCTTGGCCCCCGCCGGGGCTCCTTCGATCCGGGCAATGACGAGGTGGATGATGTTTTCCACCAGGTCGTGTTCCCCGGAGGTGATGAAGATCTTGGTCCCCTGGATCTTGTACAGGTCCCCGTCGGGAGTCGCCTTCGTCGAGACCATATGGGCGTCGGAACCTACTGCGGGCTCGGTGAGGCACATTCCTCCGCTCCACGTCCCGTCATACATTTTCCACAGGAAACGCTCCTTCAGCTCCGGCGTTCCGTACTTCTCGATCATGGCCCCGTTACCGGGACCCATGCCGGCGTAGCATCCGAAGGCGAAGTTGGCGCTCATGAAGAATTCCTGGGCCGCCTCGGCGATGACCAGGGGGAGCCCCTGGCCGCCGAAATCCGGCTTCGTTGCGAGGGCGAACCAGCCGCCCTCCTGGAATACCTTCCAGACATCGTGAAAGGACTTGGGCGCCATGACGCGGCCCGCTTCGAACCGGGCGCCTTCCCGGTCCCCGTCCTGGAACGTCGGCGCCATGACGTCGGCGGCGATCTTCTGCGCCTGGTTGAGGATCATGTCGAAATCTTCCCGGGTGAAATCCCGGTAGGCTTCCAGCTCCAGGAGCCGCTCGATGCCCAGCTGTTCGTGCAGGACGAACCGCAGGTCCCGATCGTCCCGCTTGTAAAAGTTCTGACCCATTCAAACCTCCCTATTGGAAAAACCCTGCTTGAGCATGCGCACGATCTGCTCCTTGGCCTGCTCAACGGGAAACTCGTCGTGATTGAATTCGGGGTTGTAGACATACTGGCGGATCGTCATGTCCACGGCCCCATAGATGATGTACGAGGCGACCAGGGGGGAGATGGCCTGGCAGTAGATCCCCTTTTCCTGCCCCTCACGGAAGACGTCCGCCAGGTTTTTGAGGAAGGCGTTGTATACTTTCCAGTTCTCCGGTGAATAGAACTGAGAGTGCCGGGGCACGTCCATGATGAGGACTTTCATCATGTCCGGGTTGTTCTGATAGCTGCGGAAGATAAAATCGATGATGGCCAGGATCTTTTCCCCCGGCTCGCTGACGGTCTGGTTGATCCTCTCCATCCGATCCAGGAGGACATGCCACCGCTCCCGGAAGATCGAAAGGAGGATGTCGTCCTTGCTGGCGAAGTAGTGGTAGAGGGAGCCGTAGGCCACCCCGGCTTCCGTCGAGATGTCCAGGGTCCGGCTGTTGTGGTAGCCTTTTTCAGAGAATACCCGGACGGCGGCTTCGAGGATGATGTCCCTTTTGGTCTGTGCCTTCTCCGTCATAGCGATTCCCTCTTTCCCGGTAGGATTTGTGCGTTGATGACAGGCAGGGCCGGCGGTCCGGTACCAACGCGGGATCTTTCTTCCGCGACGGCCGGGCCGCACGGCCCGGGATCAAAAACGGTCCTTCCGTTGATATTCCATGGTCGACGCTTCCGTTTATCAGATGATGCCCTTCTCTTTCAAGGGAGCCAGCTCCGCCTCTCCCATTCCCAGCAACTCGCCGAAGACCTCAGCGTTGTGCTGGCCGACATCCGGGGAGCTCCCCTCGACGGGGAGGATCTGGCCGTCGATCTTGATGGCCACGCCGGGGACCTTCACCTGAAGGCCGCTGGAGTGGGTCACTTCCGCGACCAGGCCGCGCGCCTGGGCATGCGGATTTTTCAGCATGTCGCCTGCATTCTGGATCGGCGAGCAGGGCACGCCGTTTTTCATCAGCATGCCGAGCAGTTCCATGGTTCCATGCTGAACCGTCCAGCCAACGATGATCTCCCGGAGGTCGGCTTCGTTCACGCAGCGCTGGTAGTTGTCGGAGAATTTCGGGTCTTCCATCAGGTCCTCGCGTCCCATGACCTTGGCGAGGGCGCCGAAATTGTTATTGTTCGCCGTGGCGATCATGAGCCAGCCGTCCTTCGTCTTGAAGGTGTCGAAGGGGGTGACGTAGGCGAGGCGGTTGCCAAAGCGCTGGACTTCCTTGCCCAGGTTCATCGGGCTGAGGAACGGAACGTCCTGGGTGTTGAGGACGCAATCGAGCATGGCGACATCAACGTGCATGCCTTTCCCCGTCGTCCGGGCCTGGAGGACGCCCATCACGATTCCGAGGGCCCCGAAGGTCCCGGAAAGGTAATCCACGGCGGCGTTACCCGTTCTCGTGGGGGCGCCGTCGGGGAAGCCGGTGGACATCATCATGCCGCTCATGGCCTGGATGACCGCATCGTAACCCGGCAGGGGGGAGAGGGGGCCGAACTGGCCGAAACCGGAGATCGAGCAGTAGACGATTTTGGGGTTGACGGCCTTGATCGTCTCGTAATCGATGTTCCAGCGCTTCATCGTCCCGGGTGTGTAATTCTCAAGGATAACATCCACTTTTGCGGCCAACTTGCGGAAGAGCTCCTGTCCCTCCGGTTTGTTCAGGTCGATCGACAGGCCCTTTTTGGCCCGATTGATGCTGACGAAGCCCAGCGGAACGCCATCCTTCTGGGGGGGGAACAGCCGCGAGTCCTCTCCCCGGCCCGGCCGCTCCAGCTTGTAGACCTCCGCGCCGTAGTCGGCCAGGAGGGCGCCGCAGTACGGCCCCGAGATGGAACTGGTGAAATCGATTACCTTTACGCCTTTCAGGGGTTTCATTATTCTCTCCTTTCCCATTGACTTTACAGGATGATCCTGTGTGTTGGCAAAATGTGACTGACCAGTCAGTCAGGCATCGAATAACGACTTCGGAATGCCTTGTCAAGCAAAATCTTCGCCGAGAATTTCCTTGACAAGGCCCATGTTTTGTCCTTTATTCAGCCCTTTCTTCCGGTTGAGGTAATTCTCATGCGAATCCCCATCGGACAGATCCCCGAGGAAGGGAAGGCCTACTCTATAATAAAGGAGGAGGACTGGCTGCCGGAGCTGCTGGACGGAGGCGAGCCGGTGGAATTCTCGGTAGGCGAAGTCCAGGTCGCCTGTGTGCTCCGGAAGGTGCGGGAGGCCGTTTATGTTGAAGGCTCCCTGGCGACGGAAGTCCTGGGCGAGTGCTGCCGCTGTCTGGAAAATGCACGGTTGCGTATCCAGTGCGAATTCCGCTATATCTTTCTGCCCGAACCGGATATACACGCGGAGGAAATGGAGCTGTCCAGGGACGACTTGGACTGCGTGTACTACCGGGAGGAGGTCATCGACCTCGACCCGGTTATCTACGAGCAGATCATGCTGCAGGTTCCGATGAAGATGCTCTGCCGGGACGACTGCCGGGGGCTTTGCGGATCCTGCGGGGCCAACCTGAACCGCGATGCCTGTACATGTCCCCCCCGCGGGGGCGACGAGCGCCTCGCCGTTCTGAAAAAACTGAAGCTGAAAAATTCTTGAAAACGAGGAACATCGGTCATGCCAAACCCAGTCAAAAGACATTCCAAGACCCGCCGGAACAAACGGAGATCCCACGATTTCCTGACCCCGACCCTGGGCTCCGCCTGCCCCCAGTGCGGTGAGCCGAAGCTTCCCCACCGCGTTTGCCCCAACTGCGGAACCTACAAGGGCCGCGAGGTCGTGCCGGCGGAAAAACTGTCGTAGTCCGAGCCGGCCGTTCATGAGAGGGCCGTCCATGTTCCGACTGGGACTGGTTTTCCCCGGACAGGGCTCGCAGTACGTAGGAATGGGAAGTGATCTGTACAGCGAGTTCTCCGCTGCCCGCGCCGTCTTCGACCGGGCTCGGGATATCCTCGGCTTTGATGTGGCGTCCCTCTGTTTCGAGGGGCCGCGGGAGGCCCTGGACCTGACGGTCAACACCCAGACGGCCGTCCTGACCCTGGATATCGCTGTCTACGAGGCTTTTCGCAGCGAGATGCCGCTGGTTCCGGCCGTCCTGGCGGGTCACAGCCTGGGAGAATATGCGGCCCTGTATGCCGCCGGCGCCTTGTCCCTGGAACACCTTCTCCCCCTGGTCCGGGCCCGCGCCCGTTATCATCAGGAAGCCGTTCCCGTAGGGGAAGGGGCCATGGCCGCGATCCTGGGACCCGGCGAGGAAGCCGTTCGGGCGGCCTGTCTCCAGGTTTGTGCCGGAGGGGAAGAAGTAACGCTGGCCATCCACAATGCCCCCGGCCAGACGGTCGTTTCCGGCCACGCCGGGGCGGTGGAGCGTGTGGTTGAAGAGATCCGACGGTCCGGCGGGGCGCAGGCGGTGAAGCTGCCCATCAGCGTGCCCTGCCATTGCGATCTCCTGGCCCGGGCGTCGGAGCGCCTCCGGGAGGATCTGGAAGAGATTCCCTTCGGGGACTTTGCCGTGCCCGTGATCCCGAACTGCGATCCCGACGTTTTCTATACCCGGGAAACAGCCCGGGAACTCCTGTGCCGGCAGATCATCCGGCCGGTCCGGTGGAAGGAGACAATCGAAAAAATGGCCGCCCTGGGGGTGGATACCATCCTGGAGATGGGTCCCAAGCGCACCCTGTCGGCCCTTATCAAGCGCATCGACCGGAGGTTCCGTCTGCTGAACGCGGAGAATGCGGATTCCCTGAGGAAAGCCGCTTCGCTCCTCGGCGGGGATGCGGAGCAGCCGGTGCAATCCTGAAGGAGGAAACGGTTCATGACACTGGAGGAAAAGGTCATCAACATCATCATGGAGCAGCTCGGAGTGACGCGCGAGGAGTGCGTTCCCGAAGCGGCCTTCATCGAGGACCTCGGCGCCGACTCGCTTGATCTGGTGGAACTGATCATGGAGATGGAAGAAAATTTCGGCATCACGATCGCCGACAACGAATTGGAAAAGATCCGCACCATCCAGGACGCCATCGCCTTCCTCAAGAGCAAGGGCGTTTCCTGACCAGCCATCGACCGCAGGCGGATTTCATGACGAACAGAAGAAGGGTTGTCATCACGGGCCTGGGGGCCGTCACCCCCGTGGGCAACTCCGTCCGCGAGGCCTGGGAAAGCGTCTGCGCGGGCCGGTCCGGCATCGGGACCATCACCCGGTTCGACACCACGGGTCACCAGACCACGATTGCCGGCGAACTGAAGAATTTCGACCCTTTGGCCTTCGTCGACAAGAAATGGCTCCGCCGCATCGACCCCTTCATCGTTTACGCCCTCGCCGCCTCCGACATGGCCATGGCCGACGCGGACCTGGCCGCGGACACGTCCGGCGGGGACCGGGCCGGCACCATCATCGGATCCGCCATCGGCGGACTCTCGAACATGGAGACGGCGAAGGAGGCCATCGACCGGGGAGGTCCCCGGAAGATCTCCCCCTTCGCGATTCCGGCGGTCCTGGGTAACCTTGCAGCGGGTCACGTATCCATCCGGCACGCCCTCCGGGGACCCATCAACTGCACCACGACCGCCTGCTCCGCCGGAAACCACGCCATCGGGGACTCTTACCGGATGATCGCCGGCGGCTGGGCGGATGTCATGCTCGCCGGAGGTGCCGAGGCGGCCATTACCCCCCTGGGCGTCGGCGGCTTCAACTCCATGCGGGCCATCTCGCTCCGCAACGGCGAGCCAGAAAAGGCCAGCCGACCTTTTGACCGGGACCGTGACGGATTCGTCATCGCCGAGGGATCCGGGCTTGTCGTCCTGGAGGAAATGAACCGGGCCCTCGACCGGGGAGCCCGGATCTACGCCGAGATCGCGGGTTACGGCTCCACGGCGGACGCCTTCCACCTGGCGGCGCCTCCGCCGGGGCACGAGGGCGCGGCCCGGTGCATGCGGGAGGCCCTCCGGGACGCCGGTCTCCGGCCGGAAGAGATCGATTACATTAACGCCCACGGCACATCCACACCCCTGAACGACGCCTATGAAACAGAAGCCGTCAAGGCTGTCTTCGGGGAGCACAGCCGCCGGCTGGCCATGAGCTCGACGAAGTCCATGACGGGACACCTTCTCGGAGCCGCCGGCGGGGTCGAGGCGATCTTTACGGCCAAGGCCGTGGAGGAAGGCATCCTGCCTCCGACCATCAACCTCGACAACCCCGACCCGGAATGCGACCTCGATTATGTGCCCCACCATGCCCGCCGGCAGGAGATCCGGGCCGCCCTGTCGAGCACGTTCGGCTTTGGAGGGGCCAACGCCGTGATTGTCTTGCGAAAGTTCGCCCCATGAACATGCAGCCGCTTATCCTTGGCTCCGACCACGCCGGTTATGATCTGAAGGAAGCCGTCAAGGCGATTCTTGCCAAGGCCGGCATCCCTGTGACGGACGCCGGCACGAACGGTCCGGAACCGGTGGATTATCCCGATTTCGCCCGCCCCGTGGCGGAGGCCGTCTCGTCCGGCCGGTTTGCCCGGGGGATCCTCTTCTGCGGCTCCGGCGTGGGCATGTCCATCGCCGCCAACCGCTATCCCGGCGTCCGTGCCGCCCTGTGCCTGGACGAGGAGACGGCCCGCATGAGCCGGCTCCACAACGACAGCAACGTCCTCGTGCTGGCGGGGCGCAAGACGGATCCGGAGGCGGCCCGGCAAATCGTCAGGACCTGGCTCCTGACGGAGTTCGAAGGGGGGCGCCATGGGAAGCGCCTCGACAAGATCCGCGGGATCGAGGATGCCCTGCACCTCAAATAATCCATAACAACGGGAGGAAGACGGAATCCATGACGCACCTGAAAAAGACCGATCCGGAAATCGCCGACGCCATTCTGCGGGAAACGATCCGGCAGGCCGGCAAGCTGGAGATGATCGCCTCGGAGAACTTCGTCAGCGAGGCCGTTCTGGAGGCCCAGGGCGGCATCATGACGAACAAGTACGCCGAGGGCTACCCGGCGAAGCGTTATTATGGAGGCTGCGAGTACGTGGACGTGGCCGAGTCGCTGGCCATCGAGCGCTGCAAGAAGCTTTTCGGCGCCGACCACGCGAACGTCCAGCCCCACTCGGGCACCCAGGCCAACATGGCCGTCTACTTCGCCACCCTCCAGCCGGGCGATACGGTCCTGGGCATGAACCTCTCCCACGGCGGTCACCTCTCCCACGGCAGCCCCGCCAACTTTTCGGGGAAGCTTTATAACGTCGTAGCCTACGGCGTCCGGAAGGACACGGAGACCATCGACTTCAACGAGGTGGAAGACCAGGCGAAGAAGCACCGCCCGAAGCTGATCGTCGTCGGCGCCAGCGCCTATCCCCGGACCATCGACTTCGAGGCCTTCCGGCGGATCGCCGACTCGGTCGGGGCCGTCATCATGGCCGACATCGCCCACATCGCGGGACTCGTGGCCGTGGGGCTGCACCCTTCGCCGATTCCCGTCTGCGAGTTCGTCACCTCGACGACCCACAAGACCCTCCGGGGTCCCCGCGGAGGCCTCGTCATGTGCCGCCAGGACTTCGCCCAGGCCCTGAACAGCCGGGTGTTTCCGGGCATGCAGGGGGGCCCGCTGATGCACGTCATCGCGGCGAAGGCCGTGGCTTTCCAGGAGGCACTTCAGCCGGCCTTTGCCGAATACCAGGGCCAGATCGTCAAAAACGCGAAGGCCATCGCCGACGCGCTCATGAAGGAAGGCTTCCGCCTCGTCTCCGGCGGGACGGACAACCACCTGATGCTGGTGGACCTCACGGAATCCGGCGTGACCGGCCGGGACGCCCAGGAGGTCCTGGACCGGGCGGGCATCACCGTCAACAAGAACGGCATCCCCTTCGACACGAGGGGCCCCATGGTGACCAGCGGGATCCGGATCGGGACGCCGGCCCTTACAACCCGGGGCATGAAAGAAGAAGAGATGCGCCTCGTCGCGGGCTGGATCGCCCGGGTTCTCCGGGATCCCGGCAACGAAAGCCTCGTGGCGAGCGTCCGGGCGGACGTCTCGGCCCTCTGCGAGCGGTTCCCCCTCTATGCGGAGCGGATCCGGGCGGGGTCATGACGGACGGCGCGGCCAGGCGTCCCTCATGGGACGAGTACTTCATGGACATCGTCGGGGTCGTCTCCCGGCGCTCCACCTGTGTGCGACGCAAGGTGGGGGCGGCGCTGGTCCGGGACCGGCGGATCCTGTCCACGGGGTACAACGGCGCCCCCTCCGGGATGGCCCACTGCCTCGACCGGGGGTGCCTCCGGCTGGAGAAAAAGGTCCCTTCGGGAGAGCGCCACGAGCTGTGCCGTGGGCTCCACGCGGAGCAGAACGCCATCATCCAGGCGGCCCTGCACGGCGTCAGCGTCCGGGGGGCGACTCTGTACTGCACGAACCAGCCCTGCGTGATCTGCGCGAAGATGATCATCAACGCGGGGATCGTCCGGATCGTCATCCGCGATGGTTACCAGGACGACCTGGCGGCGGAGATGCTCCAGGAGGCGGGCATCGAGGTGTCCCAGTCATGAAGTGCCCTTTCTGCGCCAACGGCGAGAACAAGGTCATCGATTCCCGGGTGAGCAAGGACAGCAGCTCCATCCGCCGCCGCAGGGAATGCCTGGCCTGCGGAAAGCGCTTCACGACCTACGAGTACGTCGAGGAGGTCCTGCCGGTGGTGGTCAAGAAGGACGGCCGCCGGGAGCCCTTCGACATGGTGAAGATCCGGAACGGCATCAAGAAGGCCTGCGAGAAGCGGCCCATCCCCACGGAGTCGATCGAGGAGATCATCGAGCGGATCGAGCAGGCCTGCCAGGAATACCAGGGGAAGGAGATCCCCTCCACGGCCATCGGAGAGCAGGTCATGCGGGAGCTGAAAGGCCTCGACGGCGTGGCCTACGTGCGGTTCGCTTCGGTGTACCGGTCCTTCAAGGACGTCGGGGATTTCATGGAGGAGCTGCAGGACTTCCTCCAAGTCAACAAGGAGAAGCAGAAGTAGCCGGAAGGCCGGGGAATGCAGGTCATGTTCACGGGAATCATCCAGGGGTTCGGGACCGTCCGGGGGCTCGCGAAGAAAGGCCCCGAGGGCCGGCTGGAAGTGGAGGCCGCCCTGGACCTTTCGGACATCAGGACGGGCGACAGCATCGCCGTCAACGGCGCCTGCCTGACGGTGACGAGGCGGGACGGAAACCGCTTCGCCGCCGACGTCTCGGCGGAAACCCTGGAGCGGACGACCCTGAAGGGCCTCCGGACGGGGGAGCGGGTGAACCTGGAAAAAGCCCTGCGCCTGACCGATTTTCTCGGGGGGCACCTCGTCCTGGGCCACGTGGACACCGTGGGACGGATCGTCGAGAAGACGGACCGGGGCTCCTCGATCGTCTTCGGCTTCGAGATTTCCAGGGAACTGGGAAAGTATGTCGTGGAGAAGGGTTCCATCGCGGTGGACGGCATCAGCCTGACGGTAAACCGTTGTGAAAATAACCGTTTCTATGTTAACGTCATCCCCCACACGGCGCAGGAGACCTCTCTGGGATTCCGGAAGGTGGCCGACACCGTGAACATCGAGACGGACATTCTGGGCAAATACATCGAGAAGCTTCTGCAGGGAGGAAAGGGCGGCCGGGGGATCGACCGGGCCTTCCTGGCGGAACACGGCTTCGACAAGGGATATTGAGACATGGCAGTCAGTTCGATCAAGGAAGCGTTGGAAGACATCCGGAACGGCCGGATGGTTATACTCGTCGACGACGAGGACCGGGAAAACGAGGGAGATCTCTGCATGGCGGCCCAGTTCGCCACGCCGGAGGCCGTCAATTTCATGGCCCGCTTCGGACGGGGCCTCATCTGCCTGACCCTGACGGAGGAACACGCCGACCGGCTCCATCTGTACCCCATGGTGCGGGACAACCGGTCCCGCTTCGGCACGGCCTTCACCGTTTCCATCGAGGCGAAGCACGGGGTCTCCACGGGGATCTCGGCGGCCGACAGGGCCACGACCATCCGGGCGGCCGTGGACGACAACGCCCGGCCGGAAGACCTGGTCAGCCCGGGCCACATTTTCCCGATCCGGGCCCGCAAGGGCGGCGTCCTCGTCCGGACGGGACAGACGGAAGGCTCGGTCGACATGGCCCGCCTGGCGGGGCTCAAGCCCTCCGGCGTCATCTGCGAGGTCATGAAGGACGACGGGACGATGGCCCGCATGCCCGACCTGGAGGCCTTCGCCGCGGAGCATCGCCTGAAGATCGTCACGATCGCGGACCTGATCGAATTCCGGATGCAGCACGAGCGTCTCATTCACCGCTCCGCCTCGGCGTTGTTGCCGACCAAATTCGGCGGCGATTTCCGCATCACCGTCTACGAGAACGACGTGGACGACATCCTCCATATCGCCCTGGTCAAGGGAGAGATCACGCCGGAGGACGAGGTCCTCGTCCGGGTCCACTCGGAGTGCGCCACCGGCGATATCTTCGGGTCCCTTCGCTGCGACTGCGGCGACCAGCTGCAGACGGCCATGAAGATGGTGGAAGACGAAGGCAAGGGCGTGATCGTCTATATGCACCAGGAGGGGCGCGGCATCGGCCTGGTGAACAAGATCAAGGCCTACGAGCTGCAGGAGCAGGGCCGCGACACGGTGGAGGCGAACCTGGATCTGGGATTCAAGGCGGACCTCCGGGACTACGGCATCGGTGCCCAGATCCTGGCGGATCAGGGCGTCCGCAAGATGCGCCTCATGACGAACAATCCCCGCAAAGTAGTCGGCCTGGAGGGATACGGCATCACGATCACCGAGCGTGTTGCCATCGAAATCGAGCCGACGGACAGCAGCATCCGGTACCTGTCGGCGAAAAAGAAGAAGATGGGGCACATGCTGAACGGAGTATAGACGGATTCGGGGACGGACTGAAAGCCGTCTCCTCTCGGAGAGGACAAGACCTTTGCCCCGGGCTGTACAAAAAGGGTCGGATGCAAGGCGCCCGAAATCCTGAACCGTGAGTCGTACCGTTTCGTACGTCGGGTGGCGAAGGACGAGGGGAACGCAGCAGACAGCCGTTTTTCAACAGCCCAGGGCGGGAATGGAGAGAAGTTATGCCGAAAACGGTGGAAGGAAAGATCGTCGCCAAGGGGATGCGGTTCGGGGTCATCGCCAGCCGCTTCAACGACTTCATCTGCGGCCGTCTCATCGAAGGAGCCCTGGACGCCCTCGTGCGGGCCGGCGCCGACGAGAAGGACATCCAGGTCTACAAGGTTCCGGGAGCCTTCGAGCTGCCCCTGGCGGCGAAGAAGATCGCCAAGAGCGGCCGGTTCGACGCCGTGATCTGCCTGGGGGCGGTGATCCGGGGGGCCACACCCCACTTCGAGTACATCAGCGCCGAGGTGACCAAGGGGATCGCCATGGTCGGGCTGGAAACGGAAGTGCCCGTCGCCTTTGGAGTCCTCACGACCGATACGATCGAACAGGCCATCGAGCGGGCCGGGACGAAGTCGGGCAACAAGGGCTGGGACGCGGCCATGACGGCCATCGAAATGGTCGACCTCTTCCGGAAGATCTGAAAGGCCCGCCGGCGGCGGCATCATGCCCATGCAAGTCAGAAGAAAGGCCCGGGAAGCGGCCGTACAGATCCTCTACGGCCTCGACGTCCAGGAACGGGACCCCTGGGAAGCTCTTGAACACTACTGGCAGAACTTCGACCGTTCGGAGATGCCGGCGGAGGCCCGCGAATTCACCGCGGACCTGGTGACCGGCACCTGGGAGCGGCGGGACGAGATCGACGGGCTCATCGGAAGCTGTTCCGAGCACTGGTCTCTCCCCCGCATGTCCAAGGTCGACAAGGCCATCCTGCGGATGGCCGTCTACGAGCTCCGGTTCTGCCCTGACATCCCCCCCAAAGTGGCCCTCAACGAGGCCATCGATCTGGGGAAGCTCTTCGGTTCCGAAAACTCGGGGGCCTTCATCAACGGCATCCTCGACGCCCTCCACGGCCGCTTCGGCCGGGAGAACCGGTCCCCGGAGCCTCAACCCGACGCGTCGGAATCCGGCGAGGAAGACCCGAAAAGCCCGGCATCCATCCCGGACTAGACGGCCCGCCGTCCCGCAAAAGCCCGTTTTTCCCCAATCAGGTTGAAAGAAGAGGTCCGTTGTGTTACGACGGGACAACATCTCTACCGCAAGGGAGCCCGCCATGAACATCAAGTACAACCCCTGGGAAATCGAACAGAAATGGCAGAAGAAGTGGGAGGAGAACAAGACGTTCCACGTACATGAGGATCCCGCGCGAAAGAAATATTACCTCCTGGAGATGTTCCCCTATCCCTCCGGCCGGATCCACATCGGCCACGTCCGCAACTACGCCATCGGCGACGTCGTTTCCCGCTACAAGCGGATGCAGGGGTTCAACGTCCTGCACCCCATGGGCTGGGACTCCTTCGGAATGCCCGCCGAAAACGCCGCCATCGAGCGGGGCATCCACCCCGCCGTCTGGACAAACGACAACATCGCCAACATGAAGAAGCAGCTCAAGCGGATGGGTTTCAGCTACGACTGGGACCGTGAGCTTTCCACCTGTGAGCCCTTCTACTACAAGTGGGAGCAGCTCTTCTTCCTGTGGATGTACGAAAAGGGCCTGGCCTACAAGAAGACCTCCTCGGTGAACTGGTGCCCCAAGTGCCAGACCGTCCTGGCCAACGAGCAGGTGGAGGCGGGGCTCTGCTGGCGCTGCTCCTCCGACGTGGTGGAGAAGACCCTGGACCAGTGGTTTTTCCGGATCACAGCGTACGTGGAGGAGCTCCTGGAAGGATGCGACCGGCTCCCCGGCTGGCCCGAGCGGGTTCTCACGATGCAGCGCAACTGGATCGGCAAGAGCCACGGCTTCGAGATGATCTTTCCCATGGCCGACGGCAACGGCGAGATCAAGGTCTTCACCACCCGGCAGGACACCATCTACGGCGCCACGTTCATGCTCGTCGCGGCGGAGCATCCCCTCGTCCTGGAACTGGCGAAGGGCAAGGCCTGCGAGGGCGAGGTCCAGGAGTTCGTCGAGAAGATCAAGCGGCAGGACAAGAACCTGCGTACCTCCGACTACTACGAGAAGGAGGGCGTCTTCCTCGAGTCGTACTGCCTCAACCCCGTGACCCACAAGAAGATGCCCATCTTTGCCGCCAATTTCGTCCTGGCGGACTACGGCACGGGCTGCGTCATGGCGGTGCCGACCCACGACCAGCGGGACTTCGAGTTTGCCAAGAAGTACAACCTGCCGCTCATCGTGGTCATCCAGCCGCAGAACCGGGCGCTCAACGTCCAGACCATGACGGAGGCCTACGTCGACGAGGGGATTCTCGTGAATTCCGGCCCGTTCAACGGGATGGAGAACATGAAAGCCCTCGATGCCATCGCCGATCACCTGATCTCGATCAACCGGGGGCAGCGGACCATCCAGTACCGCCTCCGCGACTGGGGGATCTCGCGACAGCGCTACTGGGGTGCGCCGATCCCCATGGTTTACTGCGAAAAGTGCGGTACCGTCCCGGTGCCCGAGAAAGACCTCCCGGTGGTCCTGCCGATGGACGTGGAGCTGACCGGCGAGGGCGGCTCGCCCCTGGCCCGGCACAAGGCCTTCGCCGAGACGACCTGCCCCGGCTGCGGTGGCGCCGCCCGGCGAGAGACGGACACCATGGACACCTTCGTGGAATCCTCCTGGTACTTCGACCGGTTCTGCTGCGCCGTTCACGACGTCAAGCCCGGACTGGACCGGAAGGCCCTGGACTACTGGATGCCCGTGGACCAGTACATCGGCGGGATCGAGCACGCGATTCTCCACCTTCTCTACTCCCGGTTCTACACGCGGATGCTCCGGGACTTCGGCATCATCGGCGTGGACGAGCCCTTCGCGAACCTGCTTACCCAGGGCATGGTCTGCAAGGAGACGATGAAGTGCCCCGAGCACGGCTTCCTCTTCCCCGAAGAAGCCAAGGACGGCAAATGCGCCACCTGCGGCAAGGACGTCATCATCGGCAAGACGGAGAAAATGTCGAAATCGCTGAAGAACATCGTCGATCCCGACTACCTGGTGGAAAAATACGGCGCCGATACGGCGCGGGCCTTCTGCCTCTTCGCGTCGCCGCCGGAGAAGGACCTGGAGTGGAGCGACCAGGGGGTCGAGGGTTCTTTCCGCTTCCTCAGCCGCATCTGGCGGATCGTTATGGAAGAGTACCTGGATGACATCCGGGACATGGCTCCCTTCGACGGAAAGACGCCCCTGGAGGGGGACCTGAAAAACCTCCGCCGGAAGACCCACCAGACGATCCGCAAGGTCACCGGCGACCTGGAAGACCGCTTCCGTTTCAACACCGCCATCAGTGCCGTTATGGAGCTGGTGAATGCCCTGTACCTGCTGAACAGGCCGGATAAAGGCGACAAGCTGGCCCTCTCGGTGATTCGGGAGGCCGTGGAGGCGGTGCTTCTCCTGATGGCCCCCATCGTTCCCCATATCACCGAAGAGCTGTGGGAAATGCTCGGCAAGAAGACGCCCCTGGCCGACATGCCCTGGCCGGCGTGGGACCGGGAGGTGGCCTCCGAGGAGGAGATCACCATCGTACTCCAGATCAACGGCAAGGTCCGCAGCCGCATCACCGTGCCTGCCGACGAGGAGGAGGACAAGATCAAGGCGCTCGCCCGGGGAGACGAAAAAATCGCGAAGATGATCGAGGGGAAGCAGGTGGTCAAGGAGATTTACGTTCCCCGCAAGCTCGTCAACATCGTGGTCAAGGACTGACGGGGGGACGGCGCGGATGCATCTTTCGAAACGGCAGATTTTCTGGCTTATCGTTCTGGCCCTGACCTCCCTGTGGGCCTGCGGCTACCACTTCGTCGGCACCGGCGGCGACGGCATCGATCCCGCCATCAAGCGAGTCCACGTCCGCACCTTTGGAAACGCCACCAACGAGCCCAACGTGGAGAACACGTTCCGGTCGGCCTTCATTGACCGGATCATCCAGGGAGGACGCTTCCAGATTGTCGACCGGGCCGACCAGGCCGACGCCGTCCTGAAGGGAAACATCAAGAACCTGGTGCGGACACCCCTGGCCTATGCGGCGGGGAACCTGGCGGCGGAAGAGCGCTGGACCGTCAACGTGGACATCTCCCTTCAGGAGCGGGACACGGGGAAGGTCCTCTGGGCGAACAGCGACTTCGGATTGACGGGGGACTACAAGGTGTCTTCGTCGAGCCTCTCGGTGACCGAACGGAACAGAAAGGAAGCCCTTGTCAAGCTGGCCAGCGACACAGCCGAGAGGGCGTATTCCATGATTCTGTCCGGTTTCTGAAAGGCCGGGTTACTTCTCGAGAAGGGTGTTGACCTTCCTGGTGAGGCGGGAGACCTTGCGGGAGGCGGTCTTCTTGTGAAAGGCGCCCTTTGCGGCGGCCTTCTGAATCGCCGGAATCGCTTCCTTCAGCGCGGCCTGCGACTCTTCCTTGTCCTTGCCGGCCACGGCCCCGAGGACCTGCTTGACCGACGTCTTGACGTTGGATTTCACCATGGCGTTTCTGAGGCGCCGTTTCTCGTCCTGCTTGCTTCTCTTGATCGCGGATGCGTGTGTGGCCAACTGCCTTCCTCCTTGAGAAATTAAGGTTGAGACCATTATCCGAAATACCCCTCCCTGTCAAGGGTAAAGTGCCTAAAGTCGTCAACAATCGCTTGACTTGCCATTGCCGATTGGTTATGGTGCCCTCCGCAACAAGCCAATCCGACCAAGACGTGGGGATGTAGCTCAACTGGGAGAGCGCGGCGTTCGCAATGCCGAGGTCAGGGGTTCGATCCCCCTCATCTCCACCATTTCTTTCTCCACTTCTTTGTTTGCCCCCGTAGCTCAGGAGGATAGAGCACCGGATTCCTAATCCGGGTGCCCCGCGTTCGAGTCGCGGCGGGGGCACCATTTTATTGGGATAGCGAGTTTCCTTTAATCCGTATAAGGGATTTTAATAAGGGACTTTGGTTTAAAAGGACACCGGATTGGAGGGGAAAGAAACACGGATTGGGTTTCATAAGGAGGAAATTGCGATGAATGAACACAAATTTGTTTGCCATCTTTGCGGAGCGAAACAGATGCACGACCCAGCTAAGGGACCGTTGCCTCCCGGTTGGAAAATGAAAGGGATTAACGATGAAGCCCTTTTGCTCTGTAAAGCCCACGCTTACGAAGGTCATTGGCATGATGGACCTTCACCAGCTGTTCAGGAACTTTATAGAAAGAAATTTGGTCAGGAAATTATTGATTATTGATATATTCTGGATTTTCGTAGATGTTACCGATAACTTCAATATCATCAAGTGCACACAAACTTGTAATGTTTGTTTTTTCTTTATCCTCATAACCAGCATACCAGCCACTCCTTGACCATATTACAGGTTTTTTTTCAACACAATATTCTCCTGCTCCATTAACTATATCACCCTCATAAATTTCTTTTCCGTTTTTATCTTTAAGACTTGTGTATTGCATCAAATCATAATCACAACTGTCAAATAAGTAGAATTCATCAGGATCATGTGCACCAATAATTTCTCCACTCAATGGGTCAATCGCAGAATTTTTTAAATCAATCGATCTTTTATTGGTTTTATCCCAAGCTCTAAATTTTATTTCTCTCATAATTTTTATTTAATTATTACTTGCACTTCCATTTTAACAGATGTATAAAGTCTGTCAAATGGTTGGTGTGGATAACTTTTTGAAAGGAGGGGGAAATGCTAACCAGAGCTATCACGTGTAAACAATGTAGCTTTAAAGGTGTGGTTGAGGCTCATGACACAATTAATAATCCTCAAACAAGCATATTTAAACATCTCGGTAAAGACCCCAAGGGTTATCTCCATTTTCTGTGTCCAAAATGTGGAGCTGATGAAGCTTACTCACCTTACAGCTTTTTCCATCCAGGGATAAAGTTGACTTTTTATGTTCTCATGGGCTTGGTAATTTTCAGTTTTTATAAATGTGTAACATAATGTCAAAAGGGGGGACTATATGGAAAGGAAACTGGTGTCGGAAAAAGAGTTGGTAAATATCCTAAACAATGAGCTTCGTAAAAATGAAGACTCTGAGGGCTACAGTTTTGATGGTGGTGTTTTGAAATTGAAGGAGCCAGACGAAACGGGATGTAATTGGTCAAGGGTTAAACTGAGGGGTAGCGGAGTTCCAATAAAACCAATGGCGATGGTTGCAGAGCGGATAGTTTCAGAGGCAAAAAAGAAATACAACGTAAAGTAATCCCCTTAAGGGACTTTCATAAGGGGCTAGGTAAAAAAAGAGGCTCTTTTGACCACATTGGAGCCAAAAGAGCCAAGAGACAACACTTGAAAATCAGCTATTTAGCTGTTTTGAGAAAGGTTTATCTCAATTCCTAATCTGGGTGCCCTGGTGTTAATTGTCACTGCTATAGAGCCATTTCGTAATCGGCATAATGAGTCCACTTTCTAATCGCCGCATTGGAGCCTGATTTTTTAGATCCCAGCAGCTATCTTTTTCGACACCCTATCACTTTTGACATTATTGCTATTAATAACGTCACACCATTGACATCTACGTCAAATCTCTCGTCGATATCTTTATAAACAATTCCGATTCATTCCATCCGGCGTAACATCGCAAATATCCCTTTTCTGTAAATAATTCTATTTTATCAATGCGTTGAAAACAGGTGAGACATGATATCTCACATTGAACCATTTCTTACCCAAGGCAATTATTAGTAGTTGACTGACGATCAATCAAGCGTCTCCGTTGGCATGGATCATGTAAAAACAGACAATAAAGCAAATTGCCATTCTATCAATCGCGAAGGAGGATATGGATAATGGACCAGAACATGATCTTGAGACAGCTTCAGATTAACAAGATGGCATTTAGCAATACTTTCAATTCATTAACCATCATTCAGGAACAAATGGAGCGCATGATCAGAATGTATGTTGCTCAGGTCCCTGTGATTCCCGTAGAGGGTAAAAAAGTTTTCATGGATTGGGCAAATACGTGCAAAAAAGTCCAGCAGATGTCTCTTGATATCTATTTCCATGGCGATGAAGACGATCAATCGCATTGAATGAGCACAGCGTTGTTGACGCTTACATCTTAATATCTGAATACCTTGACGAGAAGGCTGTTTCGTCTTTTTGTAAGTAACAATATTTCCAGACATTAATATTCGGTCATATTGACTTTTTAATTCCAAGCCTCACATAGAGAGGGCAGTATCCCGACGCAACGCTCGAGAGAAGCATCCCGGCAATTACGGCAAGGATAAGCCCCGTTATTCCCGTTATCCAGCCTGCGGCATTGGCTGCGATGAGAACAATGGCGATAACGAGCCGGATGACCTGTCAATCGTTCCACCGTTTCGTTCCATGCGCGTTTCCTCCTGATGTGTTTTTAAGGCAAGGTTCCCGCAATATATGGCCGGTAGAGCTCAGGTCGGCGGCGGTGACCGAGTTGTGAATTTTGTATGCCTGCAAGGTATTTTCTGTTTGGTAATTGATCCTGTGCTGGCACCTGTGATAAGGGTGCCTCATGGACTTAACTAGTTATCATAATGTAATATCCAGCGAGAGCAAAGCCAGAAAATATCTGCTGGGAAAAAGCTTCAAAAACCATCACGGTTTTGCCCTCGCTGCCGGCAACGCAAGTTATACAAGTTAAGCGACGAAAGGTACCGATGCTCCCGTTGTGAATATACGTTCCATGACTTCTCTGGTCGCTGGATTAATCATGGTCGTCTAACCTGCGTGCAATGGTTGTCGATCCTCAAGCTCTTTGAACTGGAAGTATCTGTCCGGAAGATGTCCCAGCAGATGAAGATGTCCTACAAGGCTGTTTATGGAGCCGTGAGCACGATCCGGATGGCCATTTTGAATCATGCAGCCGACGCCGATGTTCTCCTGGGCGGTGAGATCGAACTGGATGAGTCCTACTTCGGAGGCCGACGGAAAGGCAACCGGGGCCGTGGAGCCGCCGGGAAGGTTCCCGTGTTCGGCATCCTGGAGAGGAAAGGCGTCGTCCAGGTCAGTGTTGTCCCGAATGTCACGGCAGAGACCTTGCTGGGTCTCACCGTCAAGAAGGTTCGCAGGGGAAGCGTCGTTTATACTGACAAGTTCAGGAGTTACGACAGCCTGATGTTCTGCGGATACCGGCATCTGAAAGTGGACCATGGAAAGTACTTCTCTTCCGGTAAGGTCACCATCAACGGATTGGAGGGGTTCTGGAGTTGGGCCAAGGAGAGACTGATCAAGCATCATGGCGTCTCCAAGGAACAGTTCCCTCTTTATTTGAAAGAACTGGAGTTTCGATATAATAATCGCAACTCTGATATTTTCGACCAAGTTGCTACTTTTCTCTGCGATCTTGTGCCAAAATGGGACTAATTACCTTCTGTTTTATTATAGAATTAATTCCCTTATAACCTATCGGCGGGAACAATGAAAAACAAAGATGTCAACCCTGACGGAGGGAGGAGGAACATGAAAAAGTTCTGGAATGTATGCGCGGTCATGGTTTTCGTCCTGTTTTGCTTCTCAACTTTAATTGCCTATGCTCAGCCGGGTCGTCATCAGGATCAAAAACAGCGGGAGAGATGGCATCATCTTAGAGGTGAAATCCATGACGCACATTCAAAGATCAATGCGGGCGTGCGCGATGGTTCGCTCACGCCTCCCGAGGCGAGTCGTTTGCGCAACGAGCTGAACAGAATCAGGGCTCACATGGACCGGGCAGGGCAAGACGGGTTCAGCCACCAGGAAATGACCCGCCTTGAACACGAATTTGCGCAACTCCGAAGGGACATTTATCGGGAGCGGCACGATACACAACAAAGAGGTCATCAACAACGGGATCGGTGGCATCGTCTGAAAAGCGAGATTAACGATGCACATGCAAAAATTCATGCAGGTGTGCGCGATGGGTCATTAACAAGGCCGGAAGCCGATCGCCTGCGGAATGAACTGAGAAGAGTTGAGTCGGATATGCAGCGGGCGGGGCAAGACGGAATCAGCCATGATGAGATGACCCGCCTTGAACGGGAATTCAGCCAGCTCCGGAGGGACATTTATCGGGAGCGTCACGATACGCAAAGGCGTCCTCAACGGCGATATTAAATCAGGGATTGCTTCCAAAGGCGTGGACTGGTTTTATGGTTATGCCGGGTTGCCTTTCTTCCATGGATCATGAGGCCCGCCACCTTCAGCCGCTTTTTTTAGTCGGAAATCGGCATATGCAATTGTCCCCGAAGCGTGCAGTGTGCCGAAAAACCTGTCCGCCCAGGAGCCACAGGGTGATCCGACCGGCTAAAAATTGAGGGTAAAGAGCTTGGGCGGTTTGTCCCGTGTCGTTCCCACAATAATTTCGGTATCATCACGACCGATCCAGTCCCCGCCGACTTCTTCATCGATCATTTTCAACGCCCGTTGCATGTGCTCGATGTATTCCTGTGCCGTAACCATCTCGCCGTAAGAGCGGGTAAACGAATAGATGCAGACATTTTCCTGCTCTGCCCGCCGGGCAGTTTTTATGGCATTCTCCAATTTTTCCCGAACCAGTTTTGCCGTCTGTACCGTGTGAACCGTAAAGAAATCCCACAGGACGACGGCATTGCAGAATTGGGTTGTCGGCCGGTAGCTGAACAGGCCGCTTGAGACATCGTGGATGGCCCCTTTTTGGATCGTCAGCTTTACAACCAGTTCATCCTGCTTCTGCGCGGGCAGCTCGCCGCGGCGCAGGCCGACCTGCCACTGCACATCCATTGAATCCTGCTGGCCGACTTCGAGAGCGGCGGTAAGCGGTTTAATCGGGTTGATAAACAGCTCATCGTCGCTTCTCAAAATCGCCTGAACCATAATGGCGCTTTTCAATAAATAGGAAGAGCGGGTTGCGGAAGAGGAGATGGATATTCCCTTTTCAAAAAGATGCTTTGCCTGGTCCAACGCCTTGAAAACGGCATGTTTGATTTTTCGAAATTCTCTTGCATCGGAGACGGCTTCCGGATGCGCTCGTGTGTATCGGACGGTGGACAGGGCTTCGGTCATGAATACGATGGCGTATTCACAATAAAAATCTTCCGTCCGGCAGTCGCAATATTCCAGGACGTTGTCGGCTTCCTGCCTGGCCTGGCGATAAACGGCGGCCGCCGTCCGGTGCGAAGGCGTATCGATCGCCATGCTTCTGAGCACCATCATGCGCAGTGTCCGCGCGACCAGATCCTTGGGGTTGATGGACAGAACGATTCGGAGGATCTCCGCCGCTTCCGAATAGCGTTTTCGATAATAGAGGGTTTTCGCGATCTCTACCCCCAGCATGGAATTGTGAGGATATTTGAAAAAAGTGGTGATCGCATTCTCCTCCGTCATTTTGGAGGATGCGGAATCCACGTCTTCCATGGGCCAGAGTAGCTGGTTCAGCTTTTCAATCGAAGCGGGGGTATTTTGCAACGTCTCATCGTGGAGCAGATCAGGCACAAAATCGAAATAATGCGTCGTCCACAGGGATGTGATCCACCAGATGGGCAGCGATTCACCGCTGTATAACCCGGTTTCCGCGGGCTTCTGACAGAGTATGACGCGGATATCGTTGATGAGCAGGCCATGCCGCGCATAGTCCGACATGCGGATCACCGGATCGTCGGGCAGCTTTGCATTTAAAATCGGCAGGAGATGCTTGTCCAGGGTCGCGTAATCTCCCGAAACGATGGCCATGGACAGAAACCGGCTGTTGCTGGCGTATTTCGACAGCGCCCAGCATACGGCGACCTGGTGGGCCAGCCTGACGGCGCTCCACAGGCACTGCCTGTAATGCTCGAGATTGCCGCCCTCCTTTTCCTTGGGGAAGTCCACGTATAATGTCGTGATATCGTAGGCTTTGACTTTACCCCATTTGCCGTAAAGAAAGTGGCCGATCGCCTCGTTGATGTAGTTCTTGATCGTTTTCTTCAGCCACCCGATGATTTCATGATCGATGACTTCACCCCGGCTCGTGAGGGAAAAACCGATCCGGACGCCTTCGCTGTAGTCGCTGTATTTGTGGGATCGGCGGTTCTCGGGAAACAGTTTTATTAAAGCGTCATAGTTCCATTTTTTAGAAATATCCGCTCGCTCATAACCCAGCCAGAAAGCGATACTTCTCAGAACATTCCGTTTGTGCGGCGTATCCAGGGGCTCCTTTTTCAATCGTATGAGCATGGAATTGGTGACGCGCGGCAAGGCCATCTCGTGCGATGTCAGGATCGTGTTGATTCGATTGCAGAAGGCCCGAAGCGACAGATTCAGGTTCAGGCTCTCTTTTTTACGATTCAGCAGTTCCTCGAAATTGATGTTTTCGGGCACCCTGAATGTAACCGCGCTGTCCGTATGGGTGCGAATAAACTGCTCGAGGCTTTCCATGTCCGGGCTGTCGATCACGCCGTTTCGGACGGCAAACGAAATGAATGAATCACAGATCTCTGAATTATCGTTCATTTGATAAAACGATTCGAAAGATTCCGCCGTTGGAAATGTGGATAAAATAGCGGATATCGCTCTCTCCGTTTGGTTCATGTCTTGCAATCCCCCATTATTTAAATAAGTTATAGCTTTTCGCGTGATTACTGCATTGGCGGCTGTTCCACGGGCCGGCACAATGGAATTTTCATGATTTATGAATAATTCATTATTTTTTGTGAAACGACATATCAAATTGACCGTTTTATGACCAGTGTTTATAGAATCAGCCTCAAAAAATTTGAAGGACTGACCCGGCAGGCATCTGATGATTCAAGCGGACCCCGTGGCCTTTTGGAAGAATGTCCATTCCTGAAAAAGGCCGAAGAGTTACCTCGAGACGGATTTAAAGGAGAGAACATGAACCCGGATGAAATTCATGACAGCCCGAACAACCTGGTCGATTTGTTCGAAGAAAGCGTAATCAAGTGGCCGGACATCCGTTTTTTCGGCGTCAAAAATCAGGAATCCGGACAGTATGAATGGCTGACGCGCCGGCAGATTGCCGTCAGGGTCGATCACCTCCGCGGTACCCTTGCGAAACTCGGTTTATCCAAAGGCGACAAAGCCGGCATCATCATCAACAACTGCGTTGAGTGGTTCGTCTGCGAACAGGCGGTCCACGGGCTGGGCGGGGTATTCGTGCCCATGTATCTGCAGGAGCTCCCGAAGATCTGGAAATACATCATCAGCGACGCGGCGATCAAATTCCTCTTCGTCCGGGACGAGAGCGTCTACGAAAAAGTCAAAGATTTCCAGCAGGAAATCGGTACGCTGAAAGACATTTTCATGGTTTACGGTGACGGGGACAAAAGCCTTTCCGCCCTGGAGGAGATGGGGAAGCAGAACCCCGCTCCTTCCGTCAAGCCTCACTGGTCGGACCTTGCACACATCATTTTCACATCCGGCACCACGGGCGATCCCAAGGGCGTCATGCTCTCCCATGGAAATGCGACCTGGGCCGCCAGATCCAGCATCGATACGTTCGAGCTCAACGAGACTTCGCAGGTGATCTCTATCCTGCCCTGGGCGCACGTCTACGGGCAGAACTGCGACCTGCACAACTATCTTTACTGCGGCGGCGGGATCGCCTTTGTCGAATCGCTGGAAAAATTCATGCAGAATGTCCAGGAATCCAAGCCCACGGCGATTAATGCCGTTCCGCGAATCATTACCAGAATTTATGATGCCATCATGCAGACCGTGAGTGCCGATCCCGTGAAAAAGCAGTTTTTTGACGCGGCGCTGGCGGAGGCGGCCAAAAACAGAGATCTGCCCGAGAAGACAAAAGAATTCAAAGATTATGACGAACTGGTCTTTTCCAAGATCCGCGGCATTTTCGGCGGCAATCTGAAATTCATCGTCAGCGCCAGCGCACTTTTAAAACCGGAAATCGCCCTTTTCTTCAGGGATATCGGCCAGCCGACCTACGATTGCTACGGCATGACGGAGACATCGGCCGGCATTACCCTCAACTGCACCGAATTCGGCAACAAGCTGGGAACGGTGGGCAGGCCCATCAAGCACACGAATGTCGTGATCGACAAATCCCGCGTGGAGGAGGGCAGCCTCGACGGCGAGATTTGCGTTTACGGGCCCCAGGTCATGATGGGCTACTACAACAAGCCCAAGATCAACGAAGAGGTCATGATGCCGGACCAATGGAACGGCTTTGCGGGCATTCGCACGGGAGACCGCGGCTGGTTCGACGAGGAAGGCTTTCTGCATATCACCGGCCGCTTCAAGGACGAATACAAGCTGGCCAACGGTAAGTATGTGCATCCGGAAAGCATTGAAAATGAAATGAAGCTTCTGCCCTGTGTCGCCAACACCATCATCTATGGCGAGGGGAAGGAATTCAACGTGGCCGTCGTCGTTCCCGACTTTGCCGCCCTGAAAGCCGATCCCGATGCCAAGGCGTGGGTGAAAGACACACTGGAAGAGACGCTGCAAAGCGAAGATTTGAAGGACTATCTGTCCAAAAAGATTATCGATTATTTGCGCAAGTCATTCGGCGGTTATGAAGTGCCGCAGAAGTTCCTTTTTGTTGCTGAAGACTTCACGGTCGCGAACGGCATGCTGACCCAGACCATGAAGCTCAAAAGAAGCAATGTCCTCAAACAATATAGAGAACCGCTTCTGGCTCTCTATTGAGACCTGCCGGATACACCCGAAAAAAAGCCGTACACCCGCCATGGGGTACGGCTTTTTTTATTCCTATTGGAATAATGATCCTTATTTCTTGAACCAATTGTCGGTTCCAACTAACTTTCCATTAAGATCATAAGTTCTTTTTGCCATCCTGTTATCAGACTTTCGTTCATAGATTATAAAACCATAACTATTGCTGCTCACTTCCGTTAGATAATTATAAGCGAGAACCAGTTTGTTGTCTCTTACATAACCGGTAGCTTCGAATTTTCCATAGGCCGACTGGAATGTACATGAACAAGAACGTCCTGAACAATCTACCTGCAGGTTGGCATCGGTACGGCCTACAATGCCCCACGTTCCAGATGGGTCCCATGCAAAAGAGGGTGTTGCCATTATTAAAACCGCCATAATTGCCAAAAAAATCTTCCCCATGTTCTTTCTCCTTTATTGTTTTCTTTCATCTTTACGATGAGGATACGTAACACTTTTCATTCCATAATGCATTCGATAAATGGTCATATTCAATAAGCCCCCTCTTTCGGTTTGTCAAACATTGCACAAATCGGGGCTCGTACTATCCTGTGAAAAAAATCAAATAAGATTACATCTTGATATCGTTCCGCTTCGTGACCACGTACAGGAGGATGCCCAGGAAGATGAGCATCGCCCCGATGACATGGTAGAGGGCCATACGCTCCCCGAAGACGATGTTTTCCGTAACGGCGGCGGACAGGGGAATGAGCCCGAAAAATACGGCTGCGGAGTTCGGGTTGGCGTCCTTGATACCCTCGCTCCAGAAGTAGAAGGCCAGGTTCGTATTGAAAAGGGAGAGAAAGATCAGTGCCGCAACCAAAGCAGCGCTGATGCTTCCCGCCGATGGAGGATCGAGGCTGAACGGAAGGAATCCGATGGCGGCAAACAGGGTTCCATAGGTGATGTTCTCAACCGACGTAACCTTGTCTTCCAATATCTTGATCAGGATCGAATAGATGGACCAGCTGAGGGCGCATCCGACGATGAGCAGGTTCCCGACGTTCACGTCCATGGTGACGATGGACATGAAGTCTCCCTTGACGACGACGATGAGGGCACCCGCGACGGAGAGGAGGATGGAGAGAACGCCTGCCGCGTTCAGCCTGTCTTTGAGGATGAAGTACGAGAGCACCGCGATGTTCATCGGGTTGGTCATGACGATGATCGAGGCCGTGGTTCCGGTCGTGTAGTTGAGGCCCAGGTATGCCGCCAGGTTGTTCAGGTAATAACCCGTCAAGGCCAGGGGGATCATGTAAAGAACGGTCCTGAAAGAGAAACGGAACGATTTCAGGAAAAGAAGAAACGGCAGGGAAAACAGGAAGGAAAGGATAAACCTGTACTCTCCCGTGAGAAACGGTCCCAGGTGAACGACCGAATAGCGGGCTGCCGTCCAGCCCATGCCCCAGATGACGCAGGCAAGCAGTAGCTTGAAGTAACCTGACATACGCTGTTGATCCGGAATCCGCCCTTCTCCAGTCTCATCTTTCTTAGAACGATATGGAAATAAAAATCAAATCACAAGGAACGGACGCTCCGCTTCCCCGAATCAGGACATCTTGATCGCCACGGCCCCCGCGACGATGAACAGGATCGACATCCCGCGAACCCAGGTGATGCGCTCCTTCAGGATGAAAAAGGAAAAGACCGTGCCGAAGAGAATCGATGTTTCCCGGAGCGCCGCTACCAGGGCGACGGGCGACGAGGTCATGGCCCACAGTGCGATTCCGTACGATGTGAAGGTGCAGGCGCTTCCGATCAGGCTCTTTTTCCACTCTCTGGCCATTCGGTAGAACATCTGCCGGCCTTCAACGAAAGCAATCACGACGAAGAGGATCATCGCCAGGAGAAACAGCATCCAGCCCGTGTAGCTGAAGGCGTGGCCGGAAAGCCTCGCGCCCTGCGCGTCCACCAGCGTGTAGACGACGATCACGAGCGCGTTCAGGATGGCCAGCGGAACGGGCGCCGCCACGAACCTTCCGGAGAAGCGGTACTCGGCGGCAAGCGTCAGCGCACCGCCCGATACCAGCGCGATTCCCAGCCATCCCGTCCAGGACAGCGCCTCGGCCAGCATGATGGAAGCGGCGACGGCGGTCAGAACCGGCGGCAGGCCCCGCATCAGCGGATAGATCAGGCTCATGTCTCCTTTCTTGTAGGCCAAAAGGAGAAAGCCGAAATAGAAGATGTGAATGACGACGGACGCCCCGAGATAAGGCCACGAGGGAGGCAGCGGCAGAGGAACGAAAGGCAGGAGGAAGATCCCGATGATGGCGCTTCCCGCGATGATCAGGACGGTGTTTTTCGAGTTGTCCGACTCGGACTTGATCAGGGCGTTCCAGCCGGCGTGAAGCGCGGCGGCGAAGAGGATGAGAAGAACGACGCTCCACTGCAAATTCCCGTTCTCCATTCCAAGCGATCATGATGAACGGCAGCCTACTATGGAAAGAAGATAAAAAGACAGAAAGAAATCCGCTTCGAGCCGGAACGGAAAGTACACAAAGGGCAGACTGCCCGATGATTGTGAATTGGCATGCAAAATTGACCCTTCCCCATCGTCTTTTTACTCTGTCGGCAATCGGGCGGAATGAGGATTGAGGGGGGATACTTGTATCGATTATCGATCCTTGGAGATTTCGCGCAACACAATTCGCAAGACAGTATGCAGTCAGCAGACAACGTCCAGTTATGGCGAAGATCTCAGCCCCGGCCAGTCCTGGATGCCCATGGTGGGTCAATTTTAAATGCCGATTGACAGCCAGAGGCGAGACGTGATGATCTCCAGTTTCCGGTGGTTGTCGTTCATGGCAAAGAAGCCCTGTCGGGGGAGTCGTCCGAAGACCGGGAAGACCCTAACGCTCCGAGGGGGAAACGTTGTCACCTTTAAATCATCGCAGATCTTCAGAAAAGCGGTTCAGGAGGAACAACCGGGCATCTGAAACCGGCTTGGATTTTTAGTATCGGCAGCAGTTACTATGATCTGATAAAATTTGGATAAGAGGTGCAAGATGAAAGAAAGAAATGGGATCATCGTATATGAAAGCCTCAGGGAGATCGTTGAACCGGAACACTCCTGCCTGGTTGTCTGGGATGTACAGAACGGTCTGGTCGATTGGATATTCAACAAGAAAGAATTTCTAGCCAATATAAAGAACTTAATAGATAAATTGCGAGGCAGGATGCCGATCATCTACACGTTGATAACCCCGATGCATAAGGATTTTACTTCTTCATGGCGCTTTTTTTATCTGATGAGGCGCTCCAATGTAGATGACATAGGTAAGTTGCCACCCTTTATGGAGCTTGGTTCGAAAGAACGTGAAATACCGGAAATGGTTCAGCCCCGGAGCACGGATATTGTCATCGAAAAGACTACAGCCAGTATCTTCATCGGGACCGATTTTGAATACATGATGCGGAACCGGAACATAACTACCCTGTTATTTACAGGCATTGCGACCGAGATAGGGATTGAATCGAGTGTACGGGATGCTTCAAACAGGGGGTTTTATCCGGTGGTTGTGTCGGATTGCATTTCTTCTATGGATCAAGAAGCCCACGATCGTTCTTTAAAAACAATGGCTAAGCTTTTTATTGTAGAGACTTCCAGCAACATATTGAATAATATTGCCTGAGTTAGTACTATTTTTTAATATAAGGGAATCAGATAGGGGATTTTGTTTCAAAAGAGCTCTGGATTTGTTGTCAGTGTCAGATATAATCTGTTCTGTGACGCATATTAATAGAATCGGCGACAGCCTGCACACCGGTGTGCGAAGGGCGCACAAAGCCTGTCCGACTTGTCAAGTCAGCAGGGATCACAGAATGGCGCACGCAACGGGAGGCGCCTTTTATCACCAAAATACCGGATAACCATCACACCCATGCCTTCCGATCATCTCACCGACCTCCAAGGACAAATCGAAAGAATCACCTTCACCAGCGAGGAAACGGGTTATACCGTCGCCAAGGTCAAGGTCTATGGTCGGCGGGAACTGGTAACCATCATCGGAAACATCGTCAATCCAACTCCCGGCGAGATCATCAAGATGAAAGGCGAGTGGGGAAACCACCCGAAATACGGAGAACAATTCAAAATCGTCTTCTGCCAGACAACCACCCCTGCCAGTGTTCACGGGATTGAAAAATACCTGGGATCGGGGCTTGTCAGGGGCATCGGTCCGGTTATGGCGAAAAGGATCGTCAAGACATTCAGGGAGCAAACCCTGGATGTCATCGAGAACGAGATCGAGCGGCTTGCAGATGTAGAAGGCATTGGCAAGAAGCGAATCGGGATGATCCGGAAGGCATGGGAAGAGCAGAAAGAAATCCGGGCGGTCATGATCTTCCTGCAGTCGCACGGCGTCAGTTCCGGCTATGCCGCCAAGATTTATAAGCAGTACGGGAATGAAGCGATTCAGGTAGTGCAGGAGAATCCCTACCGCCTGGCCACGGATGTCTTTGGCATTGGTTTCATCACAGCCGACAGGATCGCGGAAAAGCTGGGGTTTGCAAAAGACTCCGACCTGAGGGCGGCCGCGGGTGTCCTCTACGTCCTCCATGAAATGACCGATGAGGGGCACGTCTTTTACCCTTATGAGCCGCTGATCGGCAAATGCAAGGAGATGCTGGACATCGAGCGGGAGGTCATTGTCAAGGCGATCGGGGCAATCGCCTTTGACAAGAAAATCGTGATTGAAGACATCAATCAGGATTTTCAGGAATTCCACGAAAACAACAAGGCCGTTTATCTGGCCGGGTACCATCTTGCGGAAAGCAATCTGGCCGCCCGCCTGAAATCACTCGCCGGTGCACCCCAGGCCATCCGGAAGATCGATTCCGGAAAGGCCATTGAATGGGTTCAGGAAAAACTCTCCATTACCCTCGCCGATAAGCAAATCCTGGCTGTCCGATGTGCCGCGGAGAGCAAGGTCATGGTCATCACCGGGGGGCCCGGAACGGGGAAAACGACCATCATCCATGCCATCCTGAAGATCTTTTCGGCCATCAAGGCAAAGATCATGCTGGCCGCGCCGACGGGAAGAGCCGCCAAGCGCATGAGCGAGGCCACCGGAAACGAGGCAAAGACCATTCACCGGATGCTTGAGTACAATATGCGGAAGGGGGGCTTTCAGAAAAACGAGGAATCGCCTCTGGATTGCGACCTGCTGATCATCGACGAAGCATCCATGATCGACACCCTGCTGATGCACCATCTTCTCAAGGCTGTCCCGGTCACGGCCACGTTCATCATGGTCGGCGACGTCAACCAGCTTCCCTCCGTCGGCGCGGGCAATGTCCTCGAGGACATCATTGATTCCGGCATCGCTCCCGTGGTCCGGTTGAATGAGATCTTCCGCCAGGCCAAGGAAAGCTCCATCATCGTCAACGCCCATAAAATCAATGAAGGAATGATGCCGACCCTCACGTCCGGTCAGGACAAAGTGGACGACTTCTTCTTTATTGAACAGGAAGACCCCGGGAAGGCCCTCGAAACGATCATCAAGCTTGTCCGGCAGAGGATACCGAAACGGTTTGGCCTCGATGCCGTCAACGATATCCAGGTCCTCTCCCCCATGCACAGGGGAATCGTCGGGACGGGCAATCTGAACATAGAGCTTCAGAAAGCATTGAATCCCGGAGAAGAAGGAGTCTTTCGAGGCGGATGTCTCTTCAAGGTCAACGACAAGGTCATGCAGATCGTGAACAATTACGACAAAGAGGTCTATAATGGCGACATCGGCAGGATTGCTTCCATTGATGAAGAGGCAAAGGAAGTGAAAGTGGTCATGGATGATCGGGAGATTGTCTACGATTATTCAGACCTTGACGAAATTGTCCACGCCTATGCCGTGTCCGTCCATAAATCCCAGGGTTCGGAATACCCGGCAGTGGTGATGCCGGTGCTTGTCCAGCATTACGCCCTGCTCCAAAGGAACCTGCTTTATACCGGGGTGACCAGGGGGAAGAAGCTGGTCGTCATTGTGGGAACCAAAAAGGCCATGGCAATCGCCATCAAGAACAGCAGGACCAGGGAGCGGCATACATTGTTGAAGCAGAGACTGCGGCAATAGAGAACCCGTCAGCGAAATCTCGGAACGGGGTGTCAAGCTTCGGCGTCAGCGCACTGTGCAGCTTCCTCCCGCACTGCCCGTGCCGCCGCTGCTTGCCGGCCCTTCGGTCATGGGGGGAAGCGTGAATTCGATTCCCGGGTTTCCGGGGAGGATCACCGGTTTTGATGCGGCATTCTGAACATACGCATACTGGCCGGTGCTTACCTCCTGTGTCCCGCCTTCGTTGCTGACGCTGATCGTTCCCTCGATGACAAAGTAATAGGTTCCATCCGGAACGGATCCGCAATCCCCTTTGCATACCAGGCAGTCATAGATGGTCCCCCTCACGCCGGCCGTGGCGTTTTCCGTTACCAGCCGGTAACTGTTCTGGCTTCCTCTCCTGCCGATCAAGCCGACGACGGAGCGCGCCCCACCCCTGATCAGATCGAAAACAGCTCTGTCTTTCTGCGGTTCGGTCTGCTCGAAGTAGAATCCGGAAATCTTCATCTGGCTGTTTGGACGGAGTGTGATCGAGGCATTGTCGACAAACCGTATCCGGGCATATGTCTTTTTCTGGGTTATAAGAATGTCTCCCTGTTCAACGATGGACTGGACGGACAGGGCCCAGGTCTTGCCGTCCGCCTTCTTTGCGAACAGGGATCCGCTCAGGTGCGTCACCGTCCCTGCCTTCATGCCGGCAAAGGAGTTAGCGAACGACAGCAGGACAAAGGAAAGGACGATCAGGCTAATTGCAAAACGTCGTGCCCTTTTTGCTCCCTGTCCCATCACCCGTTTCTTGAGTTCCTTCTCCACGATTGTCACCTTCCTTGCGGTTCTCTTCACTTCCCCCGGGCCCGACGCCGCCTCCCTGTCCTTCCGGCGAGATCGTGCCCGTAAGCGTTGTGAGCGCTGTGACGGTATTGTTTGCGGCGGAGACACTGCCGGTGGCGGTCGCATCGGACAGGGTCACAATGGAGGACGTTGTCGTTGTGCCGGCCGTCGGTGTTGCGGGCGTTGCGGGCGTTGCCGTCCCACTGGCAAGCCCGACAATCTTCGGGTACAGACCCGCGCTGAGTTCCCACGTGTTCACGAAGTCCCAGCCAACAAACGTCGCCTGGGTCTGCATCTCGGCGGTGGTCTTTCCCGTGCCGCCGGCGCTGGTTCCTGCGAAGATGTCCGTGTTCCAGTAACTGCTGGTGACGTTGCTGAAGCTGGTATCTGCGTTCTGTCCGATCAGTCCGCCCACGCTGGCGCCCGCACCGCTCACGATGCCGACACTGTAACTGTTGGTGACTGTTCCGGTCGCAAAATAGACGGACCCGATCAGCCCGCCGACATAAGAGACCCCCGTTACATCCGCAGCGCTGTAGCAGTTGGTGACGCTGCCGGTGGTCAAAGCCACCAGCCCGCCGACGGTGTTGGTGATCGCTGTTACCGATCCGGTCACATAGCAATTGTCGATGCTGCCGCCGGTATGCGCCACCAGGCCGGCCACCTGGAAATTGCCGGTGATATCCACATTTTCCATTCCGACGTTCCGGATGACCGCCGCAGCGGTGCAGCCGCCGAAGAGGCCGATGTAATTTAAAGTGGGCCGGTTGATGAAGAGACCGGTGATGGTGTGACCCAATCCATCAAAGATTCCCCGGAATGACTGTGCTTCGATCAGGCTGTCATCGCCCAGGGGCAGAAAGCCCGCCCCTGCGTTCCATCCTGTCGTGGCGCTGGCGTCGATGTCCGTTCCGAGGGCATACGTTCCCGCGAGGTTGTTGTTGATGTTCTGGAGGTCCGTCACGGTGTTGACCAGCATGTAGGCCGTCGGCGTGACGCCGGTCACGTTGGCCGTATAGTCCGTCGGCGTGCCGTAACCGGCGGGCGGGTTGTAAAAAATCGACACGATCCCGCCGCCCGTCATGTTCACGTGTCCGATCCCGGCGAAATAGACGTTCCCGCCGCCGCTGCCGTCCGAGTCGGCCCGGAGGACCAGGCTGCCGCCGCCGTTATTGGTGATGACGTTGTTCATCCAGATGTCGTTATGGGCGTTCAGAGTTAGTTTGTTCCCGCTGGCCCAGGTCACGGTGTCGTCGACATACAAATCTCCGTTCTGCACCCCGGCCGTGGCTGTCTGGATGGTGACATTGGCAAGTTCGAGCTGAGCCCCCAGGTCGGCTCCCGTGATGTCGCCGCCGACGGGTTGAATGAAGTAGTTGGTCGGGTCCAGGAGCAGCGTCCCCGTTGTACCCAGCGGGGCCCGAACGTCTGTGAGCCCCCGGTAGACGAGGGTCTTCTTGCCCGAAACCTCGACGTTTCCGCCATTGCCGCCGTTTACCCCTCCCCGGGCGCTGATGGAACCGTAAAACGACGTCGTGTCGTCGGACCAGAGCACCACTTTGCCGCCGTCGCCGGCATCCAGGGCGTCCGCCTTTATCACGACGTCGCTCCCGACATAGGTCGTCTCGGCATTCGGGACAGCCGCGTTTGCGCCTTGGTAATCGCCGCCGATCAGGACGGATCCGCCGCCGCTTCCTCCCGAGGCGTCCACGAGAGCTGCACCGGTAATTTCGACGTCATCGCCCAGGATCGCGATGTCGCCTCCCTTGCCGTCCGTCCCGGTCGCCGTAACGGAGCCTGAAACGGCGGTTGTCCCATCCTCGCTCAGGATCTCGATCCGGCCGCCCTCGGTTCCGTTGGCGGTCGTTCTGCTGCCGGTGTCCAGGGTGATCCCGTTTGTGGCTCTGAAAACGATCCTGCCGCCTTCTCCGACCGTGGCGCTGTTCGCGCTGACCAGGCCGTTCTGGGCGATCAGTCCGCCGTAGATCCCGATTTTGCCGCTCTCGGCGACGATCTGTCCCAGGTTCAGCGCCGAATCCTTGGGAGCGCTCACGACTACGGCGATGTCGGAGCTCAGCGAATCGACCATCTGAACGCTCTGTCCCGCCGCCAGCATGATGTCGCCGTTGGGAGAGTAGATCAGTCCGCTGTTTTCGACGTTTGGGGCGATCAGGTAGACCTTCCCGCCGGAAGGCGTCGAAATGGTACCCTGGTTCAGGATGTCTGCAGCCGTCGCTCCCGCTGTGAAGTTGTATTTCCTTGCAAGAAAATCCTGGTCGCTGAGGCCCAGGGTCGAAGCAATGAATCCGTTTACGTCAATCCGCGCTCCGGGCCCGATGACGATGCCGTTGGGATTAATGAGAAAAACCGTGCCGTTGGATTGCAGGAGCCCCTGGATCAGAGAGGCTTCCAATCCGACGACCCGGTTCAGGACGGCGCTGGTGCTGCTCTGCTGGACAAAGCGAACGGCCTCGCCGGTGCCGATCGAAAACGCCTGCCAGTTGATGATCGAGCTGGGACTGTTGGTGATGGTCAGCATATTCCCCTGCGAGGAGAAGCTGACCTGTCCGTTTATTACCTGCGCTCCGGAAGGGAATGCCCTGACGGGTCCTGCGGTGGAGAGAAGCAATATTGCCATGAGAAAAAAGATTCCGGTCATCCGGACGATTTCCCGTATTTCCCAGCCGTCTGTTTTCATATCAAACTCCTTGCCTCATCCTTCAGAACAGAAAGCTCGCCGACAGGTGCCACATGCCGCTCCACCGGGTCGTGCTTTCGTCCGGCGGATCGATCACGATGCCGTAATCCATTGAAATGGAGAAATGCTTGCCGTCCGTTATGCGCAATCCGGGGCCGACGCTCGCCATCTCAACGCCGACCGTTTCGCCGGCCAGCGGTTTGTTGCGCCGGACCTGGCCGCGGTCATAGAAAACAAGCAGGCGCGACTGGACGGAGGAGACACCGACCAGCCGGAGCAGATCCGGCGAATATGCTTCGAGGCTCCCCGCATAGCCGTAATCGTTGGCGTACTCCCGCTCCAGGAATCCGCGGACCGAATTAGCCCCCCCGATACCGAACTGTTCGCCCGCCACCAGGGCGTTTTCCGTATACTGTCCATTGACCACGGCCCGCAGGCGCCAGTCTCCGGGCGGCGTGAGCATGAAATTCCCGCCGTACCGGAGGATCGTGTATTCCATGGAGGACCCGGCACGGGCGCTCTCGAAGTTGGTTTTTCCGTCCCGGCCGTCCCAGCTGCCGGCAAGGTTCTGAACGCCCGTGATGTAAAAGCCGGCGGAATAATTGATCCGGCTCAGCGTCCCGGTATAAGTAAGGCTCAGTGGGTGCACCGTAATGTCGTGTCCCAGCTGGTATCCGAGATATTGAACGTCGTTCTCAAACGCCTTGTAGTCCAGTCCAAGGATCAGCTTTTGTTCGTAATCGCCGATCCGGGTGAGATTCTGGTTGTATCGAAGCGCCAGTACGGTCCCCTTCCCGCTGATGCCCATATTGTAGGAAGCAACATTCACACTGCCAGAATCCACGTTCGAATGGGCGACGACCAGGTCCACGGAAGAACCCAGCGAATAAAGGGGAACATGGTAACCGAGACCGAAAATATTGACGTCTTTGAGGTTTTCCGGTGATGTTATGTATTGAAGCGCCAGGACATGATCCAGATTTGCGATGTTGGTATGCTGGAGGAGGAACCCCATGCGCGACCGGCCGGAGTATTTGTCCCCGGAGTTGTCCAGGGACATGCCCATCCTCCAGGGCTTCTCGTCCTTCACGGTAACGGTCGCATCGATCTCCTGTGCTCCGCTGTTTTGGAATTTCAGATCCGTCTTTTTGGCAGGATTCTCGTTAGCCAGTTTCAGGCTCTGGGACAGGGCGTCCACATCGGGTGTTTTCCCGGTATGTAAGGCAGGGAGGCTTCTCAGGATATTCTGCTCATTAAAAAAACGGTTCCCCTGTACGGTGATTTTTCCGATGCGGTATTCGATGACCTTCAGTTGAATCACGCCGTCATGCATCTCCTGCTCCGGCAGAACAACGGCCACCATGTTGAATCCGCCGCTTCGATAAGCTTTTTCGAGCGCCTCCAACGCCTCCTGAACGGTTCCAAAGTCTCTGTCCCTGCCTGTGAAGGGGGCGAGGATGGCTTCCAGTCTGTCCGCGGGAAGAATCGTATTCCCCTGTACCTGGTAATTTCTGATTTCGAAGTGGGGGCTGACCGTATCGGACTGATTGGCGGCAAAGGAGACAAAAGGGAAGAGAAAGACAATCACCCAGGACAAATGCCGAATCAAACGCATCTTGAAATCTCCACGGATGGCTTGGATTGATTGTATTGAAAGGTGGCGACGCATCCGAAGTAAAGAACCGCTCCTTTGTTCAGATAGCCTGCCTTGGTTGCTACTGTATTATTGTTCGAGGGCCTACATATATGTCAAAATACAATAAAAGAACAATAGGCATTTTTACGCTTGTTAACATTTCATATGGCCCTGGATTCCTCAACGCTCGAACCGCGGCCGGGGTCCCACGGCTACCCTCTTTGTCGGTGATGCCGGTTCTCCCTTGACAGGGACGCCGCCGGCCTGTTTTACTCCAAAATCCCATCAGTCCGTGGATTCCCGGGTCTCGACGGGCTCGGTCCGGCCGGATGACAAGAAAGGATATCGAGGAGACGGTGGCTCATATGAATGGAAAACCGTTTGCCGAGGGCGGCGGGGGGATCACGGCCATGGACGCCGTCGATCTGTCGCGGGCCATCCACGGGAAGCAGGTCTCCTGCCGGGAGGTCATGGAGGCCTTCCTCGCCCGGATCGACCGTCTCAATCCGGAGGTCAACGCCATCGTCTCCCTCCAGGACCGGGAGGGGCTTCTCGGTCAGGCGGATGAGCGGGATCGTCAGATTGCCCGGGGAGAATACCTGGGCTGGATGCACGGATTTCCCCAGGCTCCCAAGGATCTGGCCCTGACCGCCGGCATTCCCACCACCCTCGGGTCGCCGATCCTGAAAGACAACATCCCTCTCCAGGATGCGTTCATCGTCGAGCGGGCCAGGCGGAGCGGCGCGATCGTCATCGGCAAGACAAACACCTCGGAGTTCGGTCTGGGCTCGCAGACCTACAATAAAGTCTTCGGCCCGACCCTGAACGCTTTCGACCGGACGAAAACGGCTGGCGGAAGCAGCGGAGGCGCGGCGGTTGCCCTGGCCCTGCACATGCTTCCCGTCGCCGACGGCAGCGACATGATGGGCTCCCTGCGCAACCCAGCGGCCTACAACGACGTCTTCGGCTTCCGCCCCTCCTTCGGCCGCGTTCCCTACGGCCCGACCCTCGACGTCTTCTACCAGCAGCTGGCAACGGAGGGCCCCATGGCCCGGAACGTCACGGACCTCGCCATGCTCCTGTCCGTGCAGGCCGGTTTCGATTCCCGGGCCCCCCTTTCCCTCCGGGAGGACCCGGATATCTTCACCCGGTCCCTGGAGAGGGATTTCAAGGGAGTCCGGGTGGCCTGGATGGGGGATGTCGGCGGCCATCTGGCCATGGAGCCGGGCGTCCTGGACCTGTGCGGCAGGGCCTTGAAGATCTTCGCGTCCATCGGTTGCATCGTGGAGGAGGCCCTCCCCGCTTTTTCTCCCGAGCGCCTGTGGGAGACATGGCTGACCCTGAGGGGATTCCTGATCGCGGGGATCGCCGGCCCCTTCTACCGCGTTCCCGAGTGGCGGGCCCTGATGAAGCCGGAAGCCGTCTGGGAAGTGGAAAACGGCCTGGACATCAAGGGCGATGCCGTCTACCAGGCCACCGTCGACCGGAGTGCCTGGTACCTTGCCCTCGACACCCTGTTCCGGAAATACGAATACCTGCTCCTGCCCAGCGCCCAGGTGTTTCCGTTCGACGCCGGGTTGCACTGGCCGAAGGAAATCGCCGGAAAGACGATGGACACCTACCACCGCTGGATGGAGGTGGTGATCGGGCCGACCCTGGCCGGACTGCCGACGATCAGCGTGCCCGTCGGTTTCAATAACGACGGACTTCCCATGGGCATGCAGGTCATTGGAAAACCGGGGGCGGACCTTGCCGTCCTCCAGCTTGCCTTTGCATACGAACAGGCTGCGGACCGGGTCCGGCCGAAGCGATAACGAGAAGTCACTTCTTAACGTTCTGTTACCACTGTTTTCTTTGATCCAATAAATGCGAGGAGATCCATATGTCCATGGCCCTCCGTCCCATCGAAGAGGAAATCGTGTTCCTCAAGGCTATAAAAGAGATCATTGATTCCATGGTTAATCGTGAGATCTTGACCGTGCAAGGAACAGATCCGGACTCCGATATCCTGTTCCATAGCAGGTTGCATCAGCGGTTGTTCAATGTTCTCCTGGTGGACTTCCTGTCGAAAACAGGCAACAGGGCGCTGGTCGGGCAGAGCACATATTTAGGGGCTTTGCAGGCCATCGTGGCGAATCCGGTCTTCTCGGTTGATGATTCCGTTGCCTCCCTGCGCGGTACCGTAATGGAATTCACTGGCTGGCTCGCTCAGAAAATCAGCGTGGATGTTTCCCTCCCGTCCATCGATAAACAGGCAACGATTCGGATTTCAAGGCTGACCTTTCTGAAAATGTGCGGGAACATATCCAAACACAACATACTCAGATTGGGTCATGTGGTAGAAGAGCTTCAGCAGACACTGACTGAGAACGGCGTCTGCATTGATATGGAAGATGCAATGCTGGCGCTGGATGATTTTTATATCCGGTTTCATGACGATATATTCAATTATCATGGCAGTACCATTGCCGAATATCTCAGCAACATTCGCTGGGGAATTTACGAGTACCTGCAGCCGGAGTACCGGCGGAGCCTGGTCTGGGAGGCGAAAGGCTATCCGATGTATCGCTATGACTACCCGGACGGCTTGACCAATAAGTACGTTCAGCAATGTTTTGCGAGTCTCATGGATGAGGTCCGTCAGGAGCCGTTCCTGCGTCGTTTTACAGTCACAAAATGGTTGAGGGTCAGATACTGACCCATTGCTTCCAACGAAGAGCCAACGGGGGATTCAATGAATCAAGATACCGTTCAATCGCATAGTGCTTTTGTCGGTTACATCCTGTGGATCTTCGGTTTCACCGGATCCCACCGGTTCTATTTTGGAAAGCCCGTCTCGGGGACGATCTGGTTCTGCACTCTCGGCCTCCTGGGAATCGGTTGGCTCATTGATGTTTTCTTCATTCCTTCCATGGCGCGCGAAGCGAACCTGCGGTTCGTGGAAGGGAAGATCGACTACAATGTTGCCTGGATTCTGCTCACGTTTGTCGGTGTGCTCGGGATTCACCGCATGTACATGGGAAAGTGGATCACGGGCATCCTGTATCTCTGCACGCTGGGGATTCTGGGAATCGGGTACATCTACGATTACTGGACCCTCAACGACCAGATCGCGGTGATCAATCGTTCGGATAACCCAACCTGACCGGACCTGTCCAAAGGAGGGAATCATGTTCGAAAACCTGAGCAGGGAGCAGTTGGAAGCGATCCTCGACGCATTGCCCATGGAGTTCATCTTCGTCGATAACAAGGAATGCCTGCAGTACGCGAATAAGGGGGAAAAGCGGTCTAGGCCCTCCTCGCCCGACCTGATCGGCAAGGACATCCGGGCCTGCCACCAGCCGGAGAGCCTCCCCATGCTGGAGCAATTCATCGACAACCTGAAAACGAGCAAAAAGGACGAGGAAGACTTCTGGATCTTGTTCCCGGGTCAGAAGATCCTGAACCGGTTCCTGGCCGTTCGGGACAAATCCGGGAAATACCTCGGGCTGGTTGAATACCTTCTGGACTTCAAGGCGATGGAGGAACTGGCGGAAGCGAAGAAGGACGCTCACAAGCGGGATTATTCGACTCCGCCGCCCAGTCAGGAATAATATGACGAAAGACGGCGGGAGTTCAGAACAGTCAATGTTTCAGATGGCAAGGGGGTGCTGTTATGGTCGTCATCACCAGCCAATATGTCAAACCCGTCGAGGTTCTCGATGCCCTCCTCTCCGAGCATCGGGCTTTCCTGGATGTTCACTACAAGCATGGAAAATTCGTGTGTTCCGGTCCCCAGGTCCCGAGAGTGGGCGGAGTGATCATTGCGAACGTGGGAATCGAGGAAGCGAAGGAGATCATGAAGCAGGATCCGTTCACCGTTCACGGGGTTTCCGAGTACCGGTTCATCGAGTTCGATCCCGTCAAGTATGATGAGCGGTTTTCCTGTTTCGTTTCCTGACATTCCAGAATCAAGGGGGGTATAACATGGCAGCGGATCCGGGAATCGGGAAAAGGGTCGTCGCCAGGGCGTTAGCATCAAGGGAGAATGCATCCGCCGTGCCCCGATCCCGGAAACCTGGTAACCCTGGAATGGAAGAGATTTGAGCGTTGATAAAGGAGGATGCGCCCGTGAACGTGCTGGTCGAAAAGAAGGACAGTATCTGTACGGTCATCATCAACAGGCCGGAGAGCCGGAATGCCGTCGACCGGAAAACGGCAGAAGAGCTCGTCGCGGCCTTCGAGGAGTTCGAGCGGGACGACAGCCAGCTCGCCGCCGTCCTGTGGGGCCGGGGAGGAAACTTCTGCGCCGGGGCGGACCTCAAGGCCATAACAAGCGGGGATTTGAACAACATCAACAGCCTGGATTGGGACATGTCCAGGCCCGGTCCGCTGGGTCCCAGCCGCATGACGACGACGAAGCCCGTCATCGCAGCCGTAGCGGGACATGCCGTGGCGGGGGGACTGGAGCTGGCCTGCTGGTGCGACCTGCGGGTCGTCGAGCGGGACGCCTATTTCGGGGTCTTCTGCCGGCGCTACGGCGTTCCCCTGATCGATGGCGGCACCCAGCGATTGCCCCGGCTGATCGGCATGAGCCGTGCCCTGGACATGATCCTCACGGGACGACCGGTTGGTGCGGAGGAGGCCTTTGCCATGGGGCTCGCCAACCGGCTCGTGGAGCCGGGCAAGGCCCGGGAGAAAGCGGAGGCGCTGGCCGCCCAGATTGCCGCCTTTCCCCAGATCTGCATGCGCAGCGACCGGCTGGCCGTATACCGCGGATTCGACCTTCCCATGGACGAGGCGATGGTTCTGGAATTCCGACAGGGTATGGACGTGCTCGCCAGCGGGGAGGTTCTGGAGGGTGCGAAGCGCTTTTCCGAGGGAATCGGAAAGCACGGCCGTTTCTGACGGGCGGTGCAGGTTTCCGGGGATCTTCCCGGGAAATGAGGATTGGACGGGTTCCGGCAGACGTTTGCCGCTGAACCGCGAAAGGGAGGGATTCCATGAAGGCGCTTCCACGCGACAGTCGGAACGATTATTCCCGCGACATGGCCGCGCAGCGGCGTGCGGCGGTCTCGGAGGCGACCGGAGCGGAGCTGGTCCACACCGGCAGCTACTCCATCGATCCTTCCCTCCTGCCGGGAAACATCGAGAGCTTTTGCGGCGTCGCCCAGGTCCCGATGGGGTTCATCGGTCCTCTTCTCGTGCGGGGGGAGCATGCGCAGGGGGAGTTTTACGTGCCCATGGCCACGACGGAGGGAACGCTGCTGGCGAGCTACAACCGCGGCATGAGCCTGACCCGTCGGGTCGGCGGCGTCCTGACCACGGTGATCGACGATGCCATGCAGCGGGCGCCGGTTTTCGTGTTTCAGGACGCCCGTGCGGCTCGGGATTTCGGGCTCTGGGTGGAAGCCCGGTTCGAGCGGATCAAGGCCGTCGCCGAGGAAACCACACGATCGGGGAAGCTGCGCAACATTGAGCAGTACGCCCTGGGAAAGATACGCTGGCTGCGGTTCAATTTCACCACCGGCGACGCCGCCGGGCAGAACATGGTGTCCAAGGCCGTCCGTCATGCCTGCCAATGGATACTGGAAGAGAAGCCCCCGGGACTCGAGCATTTTTCCCTGGCCGCGAATTTCGACACCGACAAGAAGCACTCGCGCCTGAACAGCCTCCACAGCCGGGGCAAGCGCGTCGTCGCCGAAATCGTCCTGCCCGTATCCATGCTCGGCGAGGTGATGCACGTCCGCGGCGAGGAGCTGTTCCGTCAGAGGCAACTGGCCAACATGGGGGCGCTCCTGGCCGGCTCCGCCAACAACGGACTCCACTTCGCCAACGGCATCACCGCCCTGTTCATCGCCTGCGGCCAGGATGCGGCCAATGTGGCGGAATCGCATGCCGGCTATGTCCACAGCGAGCTGAGGGACAATGGCGATTTCTATTTCTCCGTCACCATTCCCTCGCTGATCGTGGCCACGTACGGCGGAGGCACGGGGCTGCCCACGCAGAGGGAGTGCCTGGACGTGCTGGGCTGCTACGGGGCGGGAAAAGTGAACAAGTTTGCGGAGATCGTTGCCGCAACCGTGCTGTGCGGCGAGATTTCGCTGGCCTCCGCCATTGCAGCGGACCAGTGGGTATCCAGCCACGACCGATTGGGCCGCAACCGCCCGTAACGCCACTGGAAGCGGCGGTCCATTTCGCGGTCTTTCTTTGCCGTCGGGCTTGTCTTCCGAAATCCCAAAGACAAGAGCCTTATCATCGAGCCCGATGATTCAATCATCGAGGCATTGCTGTAATCATGAATTACATGAATCGGCAGACAGGATTGTTCCTGTTATCCGTTGACATGCTGAAAAGCACTCCCTATACTCCGCGCACCGTTACGGAGAAAGGGTCAGAATGAAGCAATTATTGAGTCTTGCCGGTAAGTTTCTTTACTTTTTGATGGGGTGGAAATTTGAACCGCTCCCGCATTATTTTTCTCGCAAGCATGTGATTATCGGTTTTCCCCATACGTCTAACATGGATACGGTCAGAGCATTCATTGGGTACAGGATCGTAAAACGTACCGGGCATATCATGATCAAGAAGGAATGGTTCTTCTGGCCGATGTCGATGGTCTTCAAAATCGTCGGAGGCATACCGGTCGATCGCCAATCGTCCCGGGGCGCCGTGGAGCAAATGGCCGATATTTTTAAAGAAAGGGATGAGTTTCTTCTGGCCATCGTGCCGGAGGGAACGCGCAAGGATGTAAAGACAATCAAGACGGGTTTCTGGCACATTGCCAAGGCTGCCGATGTTTCTATTATCTGCTGGTTTTTGGATAATAAGAACAAAAAGACTCGTTGGCTGGGCGAGATCGTTCCCGGTGAGAATATGATGGATGACTTGGTCCGGATCCGAGATATCTATGAGAGGGCTGGTTACCGGTTTCCTCTGGAAGCCGTATAAACGGGCCAAGCGAATGAACGGCACAGCCAATATCTTTGCCGACATTCCGGATCTAATCCAGGAAGAGCTTTTCACGCCCATCCTTCATTCAGCCGGATGCCGCATTGAAAGAATCGTTTCCCGGGGGCATCGTTCTCCGGAGGGGTTTTGGTACGACCAGGATGAAGACGAATGGGTGGTCCTGCTGAAGGGGAGCGCCGCGTTGCGGTTTAAGGACAGGGACGAGTTTGTGACTTTGAAACCGGGGGATCACATCCTCATCGAAAAGAATCGGCGGCACCGCGTCGAATGGACGGACCCGGGCGGGGAAACCGTGTGGCTCGCCGTTTATTATCGATGATAGAGGCTACGGGAGTCTCTCGTGATGCCGGGAACACCCGGTCCATTTTTTTAGATGCGAATCTTTCTCCGGAGAGCCCGGCCCCCGGGACGAGGAACGGGCGTCTTCCGCCGTTCACTGGAGGCCCCTCTTCCTGAGAAAGCTCTGTGCCTGATGGTTTCCCAATTCCGCGGCTTTTTTCATGCTTTCGATGGCCTGCTCTTTCTTGCCCAGTTTTAGAAGTGCCCTTCCCCGCTGCAGAAACGCCCAGGAAAACGTCGGATCGAATTCGATCGTCCCGTCTCTTCATCGTCGCCTGGTTGTTTTATTTTGGGGCATCGAAGCGCCGCCCCTTTTAAAACCACTCGATTGTGTTCATTTCAAGACGATCTCCGGTGAATTTCGAATCGACATTGTCGAAAGGCTCGATCGTGGACCGGGCAGGCAATATGACAAGAAAGACAAAACTTTACATCACGGTTTAATTCCGTTATTAAAAACGGGCAATAATGATTTGAGCATGATTCTATATGGCATGTGCCTTCTTGTTCCGCGAATGATTCCATGAGCTGTCAGAGACAGCCATTCACCCGAAGGCATGTTACGGCGTATCCGGTAACTCCCGCAAAGAGTCCATTCCGTATCCAGGCAATTCCCTGCTTTTGTTTCCAGCCATCTTTAGTTTGTTCCGATGGAGAAGGTTCATCATGAAGGAAAGCGAAAGAATCGCGGAACTGAACTGCGAGATATCCGTCCTGCGGCAGAGAATCAGGGACTTGGAGCAGTCTGAAGCAGGGTGCAGACGAGCGGAAGAGGTGCTGCGGATCTCCGAGGCCGCCTTGGAGAACGTCATTGAGAACTGCCCATCGGCCATCTGGATCTCTGACGATAAAGGGACGATGATCCGGATGAACCAGGCGTGCCGGGACCTGATACGGGTAACGGACGAAGAGCTGGTCGGGAAATACAATGTCCTGGAGGACAACATTGTCGAACAACAGGGTGCGATGCCCCTGGTGAGAAGCGTCTTTGAAAAAGGAGAGACCGTTCGTTTCACCCTTCAATATGACAGCGCGCAGCTTCGTCCGATTCAACTGGGAACAACCACGCAGAGAGTCGTAGAAGTGACGATATCCCCGGTCCTGGATTCGCAGGGTCATATCATCCACGCAATCATCCAGCATCTGGACATCACCGAGCAGACGGCCAGTTCGCAGCAGATTCGGCAGCTCAGCAACGAGCAACGGGCTGTCCTGAACACCATCAGCATGGGGATATGCTTCGCCAAAAATCGAATCGTACAATGGGTCAATCCCATGTTCGCCAGAATGTTTGGTTATGAACTCGACGAATTGTGGGGAGTGGATACGTCCATCTTCTATGCGGACCCGGAAGATTACCGGCGCGTGGGCAAAGAAGGGTATGCCCGGATCAGCAAGGGCGATATTTATACGACGGAAGCACGCATGAAGAAAAAGGACGGTACTCCTCATATCCTGTGCGAAATTACAGGTCAGGCCCTCAATCCCCGGGACCTGGAGGAAGGTTCCATCTGGGTGCTCCATGACATCACCGAACGCAAGCAGGCGGAGGAACAGCTCCTGGAGAGTGAGGAAAGGTTCCGCCGCCTCGCCAATGCTGCGCAGGAAGGAATCATCATTCAGCAGGGCGGCACCATACTCGAGGCCAACGAATCGGCCTGCAGGATGTTCGGCTTCGAACTTTCTGAGGCTGTCGGGCGCAACGTGCTCGATTTTCTGGATCCCAAGTCGGTGACACCCGCCGTGAAGATGCTCGGGCAGGAAGAGACATATGTCGAGGCACTGGGACTCAGGAAGGACAAAACCGTTTTTCCCCTGGAGCTGTTCGGAAAGACGATCATGCTTCGGAATGGAAAGGCCTGGATCATCGCCGCCCGGGATCTCTCCAAGCAAAGGCATGCAGAGGAAGCACTGCGGAGCAGCGAAGAGCGATTCAAGCGGCTGGTACAGAACTCCAATGACATCATCGCCGTGATCGATGAAAACGGCGTGCTGACCTCCGTCAGCGAATCGGTGGAGAGGATTCTCGGTTATCAGGTGGAGAACCTGATCGGTGTGAATGCTTTCGATTTCATCCACCCGGATGACCTGCAAATGACACGTCAGGTTTTATCCGAGACGGTAGTGCAGAAAACCGGTACTACGCATTGGGCGGAATTTCGATTCCGGCGCCGGGACAGAAGCTGGGCCGTCATGGAATCCGTGGCAACGAATCTGCTGAAGGATCCCGTCGTCAGGGGAATCGTGCTGAACGTCCGGGATGTCACCGAGCGAAAAAATGGGGAGCAGGAGAACCAGAAACTCCAGGGACAGCTTCAGCAAGCCATGAAAATGGAAGCGGTGGGACGGCTGGCGGGCGGGGTGGCCCATGACTTCAACAATCTGCTCACGGTCATCACCGGATATCTCGACCTGGCCCGGATTAAACTCAAGCCGCCGGACCCGCTGCTCAGATCCATCAACGGGATCCACAAGGCGGCCGAAAGCGCTGCGGCCCTGACCAGGCAACTGCTCGCGTTCTCGCGCCGGCAGATCATCGAACCGAAGGTTGTGAACCTCAACGATCTGGTCGGCAGTCTGGTGAAGATGCTGACCCGCCTGATCGGCGAGGATGTGGCGCTCGAGACCGTTCTCGATACAAAACTCGGTTCCGTCAAGGTGGATACCGGTCAATTCGAGCAGGTCCTGGTGAACCTGTCGGTCAATGCCCGCGACGCCATGCCGGACGGAGGCAGGCTGGTCATCGAGACGTCGAACTGCGACCTGGACGAAGAATACTGTTCCCGTCATCCGGAAGTGCGGCCCGGAAAGTATGTCCTCCTGGCCGTGAGCGATACGGGACATGGTATGAGCGACGAGGTTAAGCAGCATCTCTTCGAGCCGTTCTTTACGACGAAATCCAAGGGACAGGGAACCGGCCTGGGGCTGGCCACGACCTTCGGCGTCGTCAAACAGGCGGGAGGAACCATCGAGGCGTATTCGGAGCTTGGCCGGGGGTCGACCTTCAAGATCTATCTGCCGAGAGTCGAAGAGCGGGCCGAGCGCCTGGTCAAGGAGGCTCCCGACCGGAAAACGGCCCGGGGAAGCGAAACGGTGCTGCTGGTGGAGGACGACGAAAGTGTACGCGACATGGCGCTGAACATCCTGGAGCATCTTGGATATAATGTGCTTACTGCCGCCAACGGAGGTGAGGCGCTCCTGTTGATGGAAAAGCAGGGCGACGATATCGATATGCTCATGACGGACGTGGTGATGCCGGGGATGAACGGCCGGGAGTTGGCCGAGCGGCTGATTGGAATCAAGCCTGAGCTGAAAGTTCTGTTCACATCGGGATACACGGAGAACGTGATCGTTCATCATGGCATCCTGGACAGCAACCTGAATTTCATCGGGAAACCCTATTCCCTGCAGGCCCTGGCGCGGAAGATGAGGGAGGTTTTGGGACCGGGCAAGACATGAAAGGATTTAAGGGTACGCGGGCATAATGGCATTCAGGAAGACCTTCGGTTTGGGGATTCTATTTCTGTTGGGGATCGCGGTGATCGTGTCCTTGATTTTCCTGAGGATGCCTGCCAAGCCGTGCCGGGAACCTCTCACCTATCGTATTGTCCAGGTTGACGGGCAGTTCGGTCTCACCCATTCCGATTTTGCCCGGGCGGCTGGAATGGCGGCGGACGTTTGGGCGAAGGCCCTGTCCCGTGAGCTTTTTCGCGAGGATCCCAAGGGTACGATCGGGATCAGCCTCATCTACGACTATCGCCAGGAAACGACGGAAAAACTGAAACAGATCCATTCCCGGATGGAGGGTACAAAAGAATCCCTGGGCGGCATGAAGATGCGCTATGAAAGCCTGAAGTCGGAATTCGATCGCAAACGAGCATCCCTTGACAGCGATCTCCAAGCCTACAACGCCAGGGTCAGCGCCTTCAACGCCGAGATTGACTCATGGAACCGCCGGGGCGGCGCTCCCGAGACGCACCGCAGCCGACTGGCCGCGGAGAAGAGCGAACTGGCCGCCCTTGGCGAGAGTCTCAGGATCCGCCAGGATGAAGCCGGGAGGATGGCGAACGAACTCAACGGCATGGTGCTTGGCATCAATGAAGTCGTCGGCAGGCAGAATCAGGATGTTGACCATTACCGGGATGTTGGCAGCCGGTTGGGAGGCGAATTCCAGGAGGGATATTTCAAGAACAGGGAGGGCAGGCAATCCATAACGATCTACCACTATGACAACGAAGCCAGACTGGTCCGGCTGCTGGTTCACGAGTTCGGACACGCATTGGGGCTGGACCACAGCAACAACCCCGATGCGGTCATGTACCGGCTGAACCGATCCGACGCGGCCGAGCTGACGGCGGATGACATCGCCGCCCTGACGGCGAGATGTGAAAGCAGGTAAATCCCGGCGCATTCCCTCCGGCCGGTAAGTCGTTGGTTATTGACAGGATTCAGGCATTAGGTTATGGGTGGCTCGGCATAAGCGGATGATTTCGGAGTCATCGTTATAAGCGGTTCGGCATTCTTGGGACAGGCGTTCATTCACCCGGCCATGGAGCGTGAATGACGCTGCGAATCCCGATTTCCGGCAAGGAGGATAGGATGGACAAATACCAGGAACGCTTGTCTGTTGGAACATACGATGGTGCAATTATCGAAGGTACGGCTTTATTGTATAATAAGAGCCGGTTGTCGGAGCTTTTCAATGATGAGACCGCCCGTTTCATCGTGATGGATGATACGCTGGATGATTCCGGACGAACAAAAGAAAGAATTTATTTAAATAAGGACCTGATCATCTGGGCTGCACCGAAAGAAGTGAAGCATAGTTCGCAGAATACCATGTTCGGCGCTACTGAGTATGTGGAAGTATTTATGAAAACCATCAAGAACGTCATCATCGAGGGGAGAATCAACCTTCAGGTATTTGGCAATATATTTGATATGTTGAGGTATACGGGGACGGCGCCGTTCATTGTGTTGATCAATGCCCGGGATACGAACGGCGAATTGCGTCATACGCTGTTCGTCAATAAGTCGGCGATCATTCAGATAGAATGTAGCGTTTCATAAAAGGAAGGGAGCATATTCGGGTGCGCTTGCCACCGACGGCGGTCTTCCCCGGCAAGGCGGGCTGGCGTTAAGTCTCCCAAGAGCACGGCCTCCCATATCCCGAACGGAAGATTGAATGAAGACCGGAATGCACCGCCATCTGGAGACCTGCATCCAAAAGAAACCCACCCGCTATGCGGCACCCGGGATGGCCGTTCCGCTCATCAAGTTTCGTAAAATGATGATGCGCCTCGGGGGATCCTGAAACGTGATCGGAACGCCAAAGCGGCCATTGCCGACCCCGCAATGATCGCCCCGCTTTGCGGCCGCCGATCTCCATTGACACCCGCAGGCCTTTCCCGTATCCTCCCGCCTTGGCAAAGGCGCTTCCTGCCCGCGGCAACAAAGGCGAATCCTTCGCGTAGACCATCCGCCCTCTCGAAAAGTGCCCGAGTCCGGAGAAACGCGAGCATAGTCCTTGTTCCCGTCAGGAAGGCGTTTCGGAGGGGAATGAGTTTATACCATCCATACGAAGAAGGAGAAAAACCATGCTGGGACTCATCGCGAAACTGAAAATCAAGGAAGGCAAAATGGAGGAGGCCCTCGGTCTGTTCAAGGGACTGGTGAAGGACGTGAAGACGGAGGAAGGAACCCTCTCCTACACCGTCAACAAGGACACGGCTGACCCCAGCGTGATCGTCGTCGTGGAACGTTACAAGGATGCCGATGCGCTGACGGTCCATTCATCCACGCCCCATTTTGCCGCTTTCTCCAAGCAGATCGCCGGTCTTCTCGACGGCAGGATGGAAATGAGCATCCTGGAAGAGGTGGCGTCGATTTTATAGGCAAGGGACGGCGACGGCGACCCGTCGCTGCACCCTCAGAATCCGTGCAGACAATCCGAGGCCCGGTTCCGGCCCCGTTCATGGCCTGAGCGGGGCCGCGGGCTGTGTCCCTCTTCCGGAATGGCGGAGCCCCTGTCGATTCCGTCTCCAAGCCCCGCACAGAACCCTGGACGGTGAACATTCGTCTCCCCGCCTGCAGGAAATAACCATTGCGGAAACGTCCGCTAAACTTCCCGACTGGATAGCGCCGGTTCCGCCGATTCACCGGAATAATGCTGCTGCGGGAACCGATGGATCGCAACACAAGGTGAAATTCGACATGAAGGGCATTCTTCTTAACGGCTTTTAAGGCATCAGGCGCAAAACGATGTTGGACCGAAAAACGGCGGACGATCTGGGCAACGGAAAAATAGGAAGTCTTCTGCTTCAATACTCCATCCCCGCCATCATCGGGATGGTCGCCTCGTCCCTGTACAATATCATCGACCGGGTATTCATCGGGCAGGGCGTGGGGGCACTGGCCATCTCCGGTCTGGCGATCACCCTTCCCATCATGAACATGGCCGTGGCCTTCGGCGCCTGGGTCGGTATCGGCGCCTCCGCCATGGTTTCCATCCGGCTGGGAGAGAAAAAGGGCGGTGAGGCCAACCTGATCCTGGGCAATGCCCTCGTCCTCAACATCCTCATCAGCATCGCCTTTTCCGTCATTGTCCTGATCTATCTCGACCGGATTCTGTACCTGTTCGGCGCCAGCCGGGACACGCTTCCCTATGCAAGGGAATTCATGCAGATCATTCTGGTCGGCAACATTTTCACCCATATCTACTGGGGCCTGAACAGTATCATGCGGTCTTCCGGCTATCCCCGGAAAGCGATGGTGACGACTCTGGTCACCATCGGGATCAATCTCTTGCTGGCACCTCTGTTCATCTTCGCATTCCGGTGGGGCATCCGGGGAGCCGCTGCGGCGACGGTTCTGTCGCAGGTCGTGGGAACCGTCTGGGTCGTCCTTCACTTCATGAGCGGGAAGAGCCAGGTGCATTTCGAGCGCGGGCGCATGGGGCTCAGGGCCAACATCGTCAGGGACATCCTGTCCGTGGGAATGCCGTCGTTTCTGCTGCACTTCTGCGCATGCTTCATCATCATCGTCCTGAACCTGAGGCTGGTGTTGTACGGGGGGGACTTTGCCGTCGGGGCTTTCGGCATCATCAACAGCATCGTGATGTTCTTTATCATGGTTGTAATCGGCCTCAACCAGGGGATGCAGCCGATCGTCGGCTACAACTACGGTGCGCATCAGAGCGAGCGGGTTTTCAGGGCATTTCGGTATACCGCCATCGCGGCAACCTGTATCACGGCCATCGGTTTCCTGATGGGAGAGCTCATTCCCGGGCTGATCGCACGCGCGTTTACGACCCACCAGGAATTGATTGACCTGTCCACAACGGGCATGCGGATCGTTCTCGTGATGTTTCCCCTGGTGGGCTTTCAGATGGTCACGTCCAACCTGTTCCAATCCATCGGCAAGGCAAAGACCGCCATTTTTCTCTCCCTTTCCCGGCAGGTCATGTTTCTGATTCCGCTGCTCTTCATCCTTTCCCATGCCTTCGGACTCGAGGGCGTCTGGCTGGCCTTGCCCGCATCGGATGTCCTGGCATCCCTGCTGACGCTGGTTGTGTTGAAGATGCAGATGGGGAAAATACGGTCTGAGTGCTGGCAGCCTTCGGTGAAGATCGGGGATTCCCTGGAGTGTAAACCTGCCCGTGCCCGGGTGGGCTGAAGATAGCCGCAGGATAACCCGTCAATGGGGTTGCACGGTGTGGGATGTGGCCCGGAATCCAGTACGAGGAGTCAGGGCCGGGGGGCGAAAACTTCGATTTCGTTCGATATGGTTGCGGCAGGCATTTTCGGAAACGGCCGGTCGCAGAAGTCGATTTTGATCCTGTATCTCCCGGGCGATAGATCTGCGGGCAGATCGAGATAGATGAAACGGGAGGTCTTCCGGTCTTCAATCCGGAGGCACCGTGGATTTCCCGAATCCTGAAGAAGCCTTGCCTCCGCCTCGGCAGCGACCGTTTCAATTTTTTCCCGGGTCGTGACGAGCGCGGCGGCTGGTTTGATCCCGAAACCGAAATTGCTCACGGAAGAGAAGGAGAGCCGCACGGGGTCGCCCGGCCGATACCGGTCGTAATCCGTGGAAAGATAGATTGCCCGGTTGTAGGCGCTTGCCTTGGTCTTCGTCTTGGAGGTTGCCGCCTCCCAGAACCGCGGCCTCGCCGAGTCCAGGTGAACGGACGCCCCCCCGTAGTGGCCCACTCCGCAGCAGTCCCGGCTCCGGATCAGCTCCCACAATTCCTTGCCATCGACTCCCTCGATATAAAAATCGATCGCCATTCCGTCCAGGTGCTGGCTGGTCCTGGCGGCGTTTGCGCCTGCGCTCCGGATACCGGCGTTGTACTCGGGACTCCTGTAGCCCGATTGCAGCATGATTGCCTTTCCCGGGGCAGCCAGGTCGGAGAAGTAATCCAGCATGAAAATGAGGCGGGGGGAGATGTGCTCCCCTTTTCCCCGGGTGGGAAACGAGAAGACCTCGTCGATCATGGCGAATCCGCCCTCGTTGAGGGATCCGTCGACGGTGAGAAGATCCGCACGGACCTCTTTGCCGTTCCATGCATTTTTGATGTGAATCTTCCCGTCACCCATGAGAAAGAAGCGGCCCTGTCCGTCCTCTGCTCCCTGTGCCGGGCCGGCGGGAAGAAGGATAAGACAGATAACGACGATACTGAATAACGTGCGCATGAAGCCCGATGCCTTTCCGTTCCGGAATCCTTGTTTCTCCGCGGTTGCATGGACCGGAGAAAAAATCAATGAATCCTTCTATGCTTAAGTGTTCCCGGAGCCACGCTCGACTTGTCCGGCGAATCGTGTCTCTCCTGTGTGTCCCGAACCTTTCCGCTTCACCATGCAACGACTGGGACTGTTTTCCTATCCTCCCTCCGGAAGATCCGCAAGGCTCAAAAAATCTTATCATCTAAGGACCATAAAATCCACGAACCCTCTGCCGGCGATTATCCCGTTGCATTGCCCTGCCTTTCCGCTATAACGATGAAACCTACACTCTTTCGTTGGCGTCACAGATAAGAAGGGTTTTTCCTGTGGGTGGAGCGTTAGTCATCCGGGGTGCCGATCGTGTCGAATGTATTCATATTTACAATGGATGGTCCGGCGGGTGAGGGGCAAGCAGGCATGTCGAAGGGTGCCGTTCGCGATCTCTTGACCCTGTCTTCTCTGATTCACGACGAAGCGCTGTTCGGGGATCTGAAGCGGTCCTACCCCGACGAAACCTGCTACTTCTGGGGGATACAGGAGAGAAAAGGCGACAACCTTGCAACCTGGAATTCGATGGCGGCGGGGGACCTTGTCCTCGGCTACCACGAGCGATCCATTGTTTCCGCGTCTTATGTCCTGGTCAAGACGAACAATCCGACGCTGGCAAAAGAATTGTGGGGTAGGGATTCGGAAGAACCGTTCGGATTGATCTGCTTCACGGACAAGCCCCATGTGGGAGACGTCCCGATCGTCCCGCAGATGTCCCGGTACATCGATCCCGAGTACCACGGATTCGTGATGCTCCCTCCCGAAAAGGTCGGGAACATGGTCGGCGACTATGGTTCCATCGAGACCTTCGTCCAGCTTTGCCTGGGGTATGACTTTCCCTTCAGCCTGCGCCATACATGAGAGGCAAGGCGCTCTGCTAACCTGATTGTGATCGTTCCTTCCGCCTTTCCTTCAGCCATGAAATCCACGGCACCGCTCCGAAAACCACCGCCAGCAGGCATGGGATTCCCAGCATCAGCAAGAAAAAAAGGGACCAGCCGGAAACGTAGGAAGAGTCATGGCCGGGCACACTCCCGGAAACCAGGACTCCTTGCTTCATCACGATCAGGAAGCCGGCCAGTCCGGCGAGAAAGACAATGGCCGACAATCCCAGCTTCAATATCTTTAATGCATGGACAACAGGCTCATTCATCGTCCGTCTACCACCTCGTAATCTGAAAACTTGCAGATTCCCCATCAGCTTCCGGTCATAAAATCACTGACCCTCCAACGGCGATTTCCCATTACAATAACATGTTTTTCCGCTATAACGATGCATCCTTTATTATTTCATAGGCATCGCATATGGGAAGGTCTTTCCATCTTACAATCGTCAGTGTGTTTTTATCTGTCTTTATCCTCTGCGCCATTCCGATCGCTGTCCCGGCCGAGACCGTCCGGAACATCCCCTCTGTGGACGTCTATTTCTCCCCCCGCGGAGGCTGCACCCGGGCCATCGTGACGGAGATCGACAACGCTCGCTCGGAGATCATGATCCAGGCCTACTCTTTCACCTCCGCCCCGATCGCGAAGGCGCTCGTCAACGCCCACAAACGGGGTGTGAAAATTGTGGCGATCCTCGACAAGAGCCAGCGAAGCCGGGAATACACCTCCGCCTCGTTCCTGGTCCATGCCGGGATTCCCGTCTACATCGACAGCGACCACGCCATCGCCCACAACAAGGTCATCATCATCGACGGGAATACGGTAATCACCGGCTCGTTCAATTTCACGAAAGCGGCGGAGGAGAAGAATGCCGAGAACCTGCAGATTATCCGTTCAACGGACGTGGCGCGACTGTACCTCAAGAATTTCGACCGCCATATGGCACATTCGGAGTTCTATCGGTGATACGTCCTTCATGCCCCTGTGAAAAGCCGGAATCCCCACATCGCCGCCATTCCGACGGCGATCGTCGCCCAGACATTCTTCGTGCGCCAGGCCACGAAAACGGCGACAATCCCCGCCAGCAGTTTCGGATTCAGCGGAGACAGGTTGACCGCGCCGTTCTGGATCATGATCTCGGGCAGCGTGATGGCCGACAGGACCGCGACCGGCACGAAGGTCAGCATGCGCTGAAACCACTGCGGCATGTTTACGCGGCCGTGAATGGCGATGAAGGACAGACGCGTAAGGAACGTGACGATCCCGCAGGCGGCGATGGCCGCCCATATGGTCAGCGTTGCATCCATCGTTTTTCCATCCATGTGAAAACTGCCATTCCCACCGCAATGCCCGCCATCGAAGCGACGATATAAGCCAGTTTGTACGGAAGCATGAAGGCGACAACCCCGCTGACGGCGGCCACGAGAGCGGCTGTCACGTGGGCGCGGTTCTTTATCATGGGCACCACGATCGCAATGAACGTCAGCGGCAGAGCGAAGTCGAGGGACCACTCGGGCGGCACACGCGCACCGATAAAGATACCGATGGCGGTGCTCAACTGCCAGGACGCCCAGAGTGTAAGGCCCGCGCCGAACAGGAACCAGTGCCGTTTCGCCCCGTCGCCCGCCTGGTGGAAATGCGCGATGCTGACCGCGTAGGCCTCGTCGGTCAGCAGGTACGAGAGGAGCGCCTTCCAGGAAGGAGACAGGTGTTCGAGGAACGGTGCGACCGATGCGCTGTACAGCAGGTGGCGCAGATTCACGACGAAAACGGTGAGAATGAGGACCAGCGGGGGCGTGGAGGCGACGATGAGCGGCGCCGCGATGAATTGCGCCGATCCCGCGAAGATCACCGACGACATGGCCTGGGCGACCGTTGCGGGCACGCCTACCTGGACGGCGAGGGCGCCGTAGATCAATCCGAAGGGAACGACGCCGAGCAGGAGCGGCAACTGGGCGCGAACGCCGGAAAAGAATTCGAAGCGGGAAGAATTCATGGGAGAAGATATGTGCATCCGGGAGAACCGGGGAACGTGGATTCGTCGAGAGAAATCGCGCGAATCATTTAGTTTTATTTGGAATTTCTCGTTCGGCGACTATACGGGGAACAATCCGGTATGTCAACGGAAGATTGGGTGCGGCAGGGGGATGGGTGGTTTTTCAGCAAACAAAAAAGCTCCCCCGGGACGGGGGAGCTTTTGAATGCGAGGTGTACCTCAGTTCTTACAGCTTGCGAACATTTTCCGCTGCCGGACCTTTGGGGCCGGCAACAACATCAAAGCTCACCCGATCACCCTCGGCCAGGGACTTGAAGCCCTCTGCCTGGATGGCGGAATGATGTACGAAAACGTCTTTCCCCCCGTCTTGCTCGATGAAGCCAAAACCCTTCGAATCATTGAACCACTTCACTTTTCCTTCGGACATCTTTACTGCTCCTTTTTTGTTTGGTTCCTTCAGGGAACCTTTTGATTTTTTGCCGATTACAATCGGCTTTTTTCCTGTTTGCGCAAACAAAAAACCGCACGTTCCATTTCGGTGGTCTGTGCGGTCGACTCTTTCTGCAATTTGTGAGCTACAAACAGATACTATATATCGACTGTCAGATACCCTACAGGACCGCTGATGGAAATGCAAGGTTTATTTTTAAATATTTTCAGGAAGTTTCGTTTTGGTGGCATCTTCAGTCGTGCTGCGCTATACAGCGTACATCGAGACCATGGAAAGGAGTATTCCCCATGAAGAAAGCGGTCCTTTGGGCGGCGGTTTGCGCCTCGTTCCTCGGCCTGGCGTCGGCATCGTATGCCGCCGACATCAACGGCATCTGGAAGAACGACGGCCAGACAATGATCTTCCTCCAGGAGGGCGGCAACATCCAGGTCATGTGCACGTACCGGGGCGGCTCCGGCATTGTGACCTGGTACGGCCAGGGGTCGATCCAGGGCAATCGGGTCGAGTACTACCTGCATCACGCCAACACAGACAAGCCCGGTACATACAACCACTACCATGCCTTCACCGTTTCGAGCGACGGGAAGACGATGAACGGAACCTGGGGGACCGTCTTCCAGCCTGTCATGGGAAACTGGTCCCTGCACCGAGTCGGGCCGTAAGGAGTACGGTCATGGATTATGCGACCCTGCTCCGAAACCGACGCTCGATCCGCGATTACCTGGATCGGGAGGTCGATCCGTCTCTCCTCGGGGAAATCCTCGAAGAAACCTGTCTGGCGCCCACGGCGAGCAATAACCAGCCGGTGAAGTTCATCGTCATCCGGAAGAAGGACCTCCTGAAACGGCTCTCCGACGAGAGCCGAAGGAACTTCCTGGCCGACCTGGCCGGTAATCCGGATTCACCCATGAGACGCTACGAGGCCGTCCTCCGGGACGAGTCGTTCAACTGCTTTTACAATGCCCCGTGCGTGGTCTATTTCATCGGTCCGAAGAGCGTCCGGTCCCTCGATGTGGACATCGGCCTGACAGCGGCATACTTCATGTTCGGTGCTGCGGCGAGGGGCCTCGGAACTTGCTGGATCGGAATGGGGGCGAACATCAGGGACGGGGGGCTCCTCGCCGAGATCGGTGTCCCAGGGGACTGCCGGATCGTGGCCCCTATTGCCATCGGCTACCCGGAGGAGATTCCTGCGGCTACGGAGCGTCACGCGCCCGAGATCCTCAAGAGTGTCTAAAAAAGGGCCTGCGACAGACCGGAAGCGGCGGCGGGCAGCCGCGGCTCTTCTAAAAAAAAGGAGCGATCATGAGAAAGCATCTTTTCGGCGCTCTGCTGGTCGTTTTGCTCTTCGGGCTGCTTGCTTCTTCCGTTCCCGGGTCGGACGAATTCCCCGCCCACCGGGGGCAGATCAACGACTTCGCCGACCTCATTCCCCCGGACGTGGAACAGCGGATGGAAGCGAAGGCGAGGCAGGTGCTGAATACGACGGGGACGTCCGTCGTGGTCGTCACGATGCCGACGATCGGGGAGAACTACCTGTCCGACTACGTCAACCGCCTCTACCGCGCCTGGGGCGTCGGGAAGAAGGGAGAGAACAAGGGCGTCCTCATCTTTTTCGCCCAGAAGGAAAAGAAAATCCGCATCGAGACCGGCTATGGCGTGGAAGGCATCCTGCCGGACGGCAAAGTCGGCGAAATCTTGCGCCGCGACGTGGCGCCCCACCTGAAGAAGAAGGATTATGGAACGGGGCTTGAAAACGCCCTCCTTTCCGTTTCCCGGGTGATCGAGGAAGACGCAAAGGCATCCGGGGGCGTGAAGCCGACCCCGAAGAAGCCCCCGGTCAGCCCCCACACGGTCTTTATTGTGGCCACGTTCATTGTATTCGGTATCATCGGCCTGATCGTCTTCCTGATTGTCATGATCAAAAAGGGCGGCCGGCGCATGGTCGGCTCGGACAACCGCTACGAGCCGATCAGCTCGACCAGCAGTTTCAGTTCGGGCGACTCCGGCAGCAGCGATTCCGGCAGCAGCGACAGCGGCGGGTTTGACGGAGGCGACAGCGGTGGCGGCGGAGCCGAATGCAGCACCGACGACTGATGATTGGATGACCCGTTTTCCCGTTTACAGGTCGTCGCAAGAGAGAGGAGGCTCCTGATGACCGTCAATGAAAAGACCGCCCTTACGCTGCTCGCCGTCGGCATCGTGCTCATCCTGGTTTCGCTCCCTCTTTATCTCGGCAAGATAAAGAGGAATTCCGTCTACGGCTTTCGAATATCACAGGCCTTCGAATCCGAGGAGAACTGGTATGCGATCAATCGATACGGGGCCGGGGTCCTGATGCTCTGGTCGGTCGTTCTGGCCGTCTTCGGAATCGCCTGCCTGTACGTGCAGCCTCAAAATGTCATGACCATTGCCAACATCGGCTTTCTGTCCATCGGTGTCCCGATTGTGCTGACGTTCCTGTTCGCCAGAACGCTGTAGGGCGGCATGTGCAATGACACGGGGAGTTTATTGACCGGATGAACATAACCCGAGATCACGCCGCTGCGAATCCCTCATTCCCTTCGGCCGTCGAAGCAGGAGACACGGTCCTCTCCGGCAACGTCGTCGATGTCGTCCGAGCCGAGATTTATCCCGGGACGGTCGTCGTCCGGGGCGGCCGGATCGCCGGGATCGTCCGCGACAGCGGGACCTATGCCCGCTATCTCGTCCCGGGGTTCGTGGACGCCCACGTTCACATCGAGAGCTCCATGCTGGTTCCCTCGGAGTTCGCCCGGCTGGCGGTGGTTCACGGGACGACCGCCACCGTTTCGGATCCCCACGAAATCGCAAATGTTCTGGGTGTCGTCGGCGTCCGGTTCATGATCGAAAACGGCCGCCGCGTGCCCTTCAAATTCCACTTCGGGGCCTCCCCCTGCGTGCCAGCCACGGCCTTCGAGACCGCCGGGGCCAGCCTCGATCTGCAGGAGGTCGAGACGCTGCTGGATATGCCCGAGATCATGTACCTGAGCGAAGTCATGAACTATCCAGGCGTCATCGCCCGGGATCCGGAAGTCATGGCCAAGCTCCGGGCGGCGAAACGGCGGGGAAAGCCCATCGACGGCCATGCGCCGGGATTGATGGGTGCGGACCTGGAGCAGTATGCCGCCGCGGGCATCACGACCGACCATGAAACATACATGCTGGAGGAGGGGCGGCAGAAGGTCCGGCTCGGGATGAAGGTGCAGATCCGCTGGGGATCCGCGGCGAACAATTTCGACACCCTCCATCCGCTGCTCGGAGAAAACCCCGGCTCCTGCATGTTCTGCAGCGACGACAGGCACCCCGACGACCTGGCGGAGGAGCACATGGACGCCATGGTGCGGAAGGCCTTCCGCCTGGGATATGACCGGATGACGGTCCTTAAGTGCGCCACCCTCCACCCGGTCCGCCATTACGGTCTCCGGGTGGGACTCCTGCAGCCCGGCGATCCCGCCGACCTGGTCGTCCTGGACGGCCTGGGAGACGGCTTCCGGGTGCTTGAGACCTATGTGGACGGGCGCCTGGTGGCGAAAGAAGGGCGAAGTCTCCTTGAGACCCTGCCGGTTGAGGTCATGAACCATTTCCGGGCCGGGGAGAAGAGACCGGCGGATTTCGCCGTCCCGATCCGGGGGCCGTACGTCCACGTCATCGACACCCTGGACGGCCAGGTGATCACCGGCCGGAGCCGGGAGCGGGTCCGTGCCGCCGGCGGTTATGCCGTCGCGGATCCTGAAAAGGACGTCCTGAAGGTCGCCGTCATCAACCGCTACCAGGACATGCCGCCGGCCCTGGGGTTCGTCCGGAATTTCGGCCTGAAGCGGGGCGCCATCGCCTCTTCGGTGGCTCACGATTCGCACAATGTTGTTGTCGTAGGGGCGACCGACGAGGCCATGGCCCGGGCCGCCAACCTGGTGATCCGGAGCCGGGGCGGACTTGCCCTGGCCGACGGAGAGAGCGAAGACGTCCTCCCCCTTCCCGTGGCGGGGCTCATGACGACGGAGGATGGATACGGTGTGGCCCGCAAGTATGAAGCCATGACGCGCAAGGCGAAAGAGATGGGCTCGCGGCTCCGGGCACCCTTCATGGCCCAGTCTTTCCTGGCGCTCCTGGTGATTCCGGACTTGAAGCTCAGCGACCGGGGGCTCTTCGACGGCCGGGCCTTCCGGTTCCTGGACCTCTTCACGGGGGATGCGTCCGATTGACCGGGGCGTCCACGGCTGATTCCACGAAACCCTTTGCGGGTAAGGCCCGGGACAGGCTCCTGACCGATGCCCCGAAAATATTTTCTTGACAAGAAGATTGGCCGTGTGTTTTTCTCGCACCCTCTTGAGCGAAGAAGGAAAGGAAAAGGCAGAACCGACATGGAGCCGAAACTGAATCTGACTTACTGGTTTGGTTTTTATTATTTCGGCCCACAGGTCTGCCTGGCGCTTGGGAGGAGGTAAGGAAAACCAAATCAAGCCAAAACAAGCCATGGGCAGTCCGAAAGGCGCCGCCCATGGCTTTTTTGTTTGGGCCGTGGCGGTGTCGACGCTCCACGGCCTTTTTATTACGGAGGCAGCGAACCATGATCATCCTGATGAAAAAAAATGCGACGGAAGGACAGATCGATCACGTCACAACCTGGGTCGAATCGGTCGGCTTCCAAACGCACCTCTCCAGGGGCGTGGAGAGAACGATCATCGGCGCCATCGGCGACGACCGGGGCAAGGCCCAGCTGAAAGCGGCCGAATACCTGCCCGGCGTCGAGAAGATTGTGCCGATCCTCAAACCTTACAAGCTGGCCAGCCGGGAATTCCGGGAGGAAAACACGCAGATCCGCGTCGGCGAGGTCGTCGTGGGCGGTCCGAAATTCGTGGTCATGGCCGGCCCCTGCACCGTCGAGAGCGAGGAGCAGCTCCTGGAGTCGGCATACATTGCCCGGAAAGGGGGGGCGGACATTCTGAGAGGCGGAGCCTTCAAGCCCCGAACGTCGCCCTACAGCTTCCAGGGCATGGAAAAGGAGGGGCTGAAACTCCTGAAGCTGGTCCGGGAGCGGACGGGCCTTCCCGTCGTAACGGAAGTCATGAGTCCCACCGACGTGGACTTGGTGGAAGAATACTCCGACATCCTGCAGGTCGGAGCCCGGAACGTCCAGAACTTCGCGCTCCTGAAGAAGGTCGGAAAGGCCCGGAAGCCGATCCTTCTGAAGCGGGGGATGATGACCACCATCGAGGAACTGCTCATGTCGGCCGAATACATCCTCTCGGAGGGAAACGAAGAGGTGATCCTCTGCGAGAGGGGGATCCGGACCTTCGAAACGGCGACGAGAAACACCCTCGACATCAGCGCGGTTCCCGTTCTCAAGGAGCTGACCCACCTGCCGGTGATTGTCGATCCGAGCCACGCCTCCGGCTATTCGAAATACGTGATCCCCCTCTGCCGGGCTGCCGTCGCCGTGGGAGCCGACGGGGTGATCGTGGAGATGCACCCGGAGCCGGAGAAGGCCGTCTGCGACGGACCCCAGTCGCTCCGGCCGGAGTCGTTCTACGAGCTGATGGAGGAGATCCGGCGGCTTTCGTCCTTCATGAACAACGGGATGAGGGTGCGGTCATGAACCGGATCCGGGTGCATCTCGAACACAAGACGTCGAATTCCTATGACGTTCACATCGGACGCGACATTCTGGACCGGATGGGACTGATCCTGGCCAAAAACGCCGGGGTGAAGCGGTATGTCATCGTCACCGACGCCACTGTGGATGCCCTGCACGGCGAACGGGTCGCCGACGTTCTGCAGAGACTGGGGCTGAAGGTGGAACGGCTTCTGATCCCACCGGGAGAGGTGTCAAAGGACATCCGGACGGTTCTGGAAACGGCGGAGCGGCTGACCGCCCTCGGTGCCGACCGCTCCTCCGCCCTGATCGCCCTGGGGGGCGGAGTCGTGGGGGATCTGACCGGATTCCTGGCCTCCATTTACATGCGCGGGATTCCCTGCGTCCAGGTCCCGACGACGCTGATGGCCCAGGTGGACAGCAGCATCGGCGGGAAGACCGGTGTCGATACGGCGGCGGGAAAGAACCTCCTGGGGACGTTCTACCAGCCCCTGGGCGTGTTCATCGACACGGCCTTTCTGGACACGCTGACCGAGCGGGGATACCGGGACGGGATGGCGGAAATCGTCAAATACGGCGCCATCGAGCAGCCGGAACTCCTGGACCGGGTGGCGGAAGGACTGGGAAAAGCGGAAAACAGGGACCCCGCCCTGCTGGAAGAGGTCATCGCCGCCTCCTGCCGGATCAAGAAGAGCATCGTGGAGATCGACGAGAAGGAAAAGGGGCTCCGCCGCATCCTGAATTTCGGCCACACTGTCGGACACGCCGTGGAGGCAGCGTCGGATTATGCCCTGTCCCACGGGGAGTCCGTCTCCATCGGCATGGCGGCGGGGGCCGTCCTGTCGGAGAGGCTGGGATACCTGCCGGCGGAGGATCGGCAGCGGCTCGTGGCGGTGCTGGAAGGCGTGGGACTGCCCACTGCGATTCCCGGCGGGATTTCCCGGGAGAAGATCCTGAGCCACCTGAAAGCGGACAAGAAGAAAACGGGAACGGTCATTCATTTCGTCCTCCTGAAGAAACTCGGGATTCCCTTCCTGAACGGGGGCGTTCCGGAAAAGACCGTGGCGGAGACGGTTGAGGCGCTGACGGTATGAGCAAGAGCAGCCTGCAGACCCTGCGCACCCTGGTGAAGGAGAAGGACGCCGCCATGGTCCGCCTCCTGAACGAGCGGGCGTCCCTGGCCGTGGAGATCGGCCGTCTCAAGCGTCTCGAAGGATGGGAGATCTACGACCCGGCTCAGGAAAGCCAGGTATACCGCTACCTCGAGGAGATGAACGAGGGCCCTCTGCCGGACGAGGCCATCCGGGCGATCTACCGGGAGATCCTTTCGGCCTCCCGGGCCCTGCAGGCTCCCGTCGCCGTGGCCTTCCTCGGACCGGAGACCTCCTTCAGCCACCAGGCGGCCCTTCGGCACTTCGGGCAGGGTGCCCTGCTCCGGCCCCAGGCAACGATCGCCGCCGTCTTCGACGTGGTGGAGCGGGGAGCGGCGGACTGGGGAATCGTTCCGGTCGAGAATTCCGCCGAAGGGTCCGTCAAGTCGACCCTGGACGGCCTGCTGGCCACGCCCCTCACGATCCGGGCGGAGGTCTACGGGCGGATCCGCCACTGCCTCGTTTCCGGGGGGGAGGAGACGGACCGGATCGAGCGGGTCTACTCCCATCCCCAGGCCCTGGCCCAGTGCCGGGGCTGGCTCCGGAGGAACCTGCCCCGGGCGGTGCTTGTGGAGACGGAAAGCACGGCTACGGCCGCGCGGAAGGTTCTGGAAGACCCGGCGGGTGCCGCCATTGCGAGCCGCCTCGCCGCCGACGCGGTGGAACTCCGCCTGCTGGCCGAGGGGATCGAGGACAGCCCTCTGAACACGACCCGCTTTCTGGTTCTGGGAACGGAGGGGAAAGCGGAAAAGGCCACTGCCGCACCGACGGGCCGCGACAAGACCTCCATCCTCTTCGGAACGGCCCACCAGCCGGGTGCGCTCCACGAGGCCCTCGCGCCTTTTGCGGCGGAGGGGGTGAACCTGACCCGGATCGAATCCTATCCGGCGCGCGACCGGATGTGGGAATATCTATTCTTCGCCGATTTTGCCGGACACCGGGAGGAGGCCAAGCCGAAGAAGTGCCTGGAAGAACTGGCGAAACGGACCGCTTTTTTGAAGATTCTCGGGTCCTATCCACGGGGGGATGAACAGCCGTGATCTGCATTCCCGTGAACGCCGCCTCGACGGAGGCGGCTCTGAAAAAAATGAAGCGGGCCTATGCCATGGCCGGAATCGTGGAACTGCGGCTCGACGGCATGGCCGATCCGGACCTGCCGAAGCTTTTGGCCGCGAAGGCGGGAAAGATCGTTGTCACGAACCGGCATCGGGAGGAAGGAGGGCGCTTCGATGGGCCGGAAGACCGCCGGATCGCGCGTTTGATGGAGGCCGCCGCCCTGGGAGCGGACTACGTGGACATGGAAGCGAGGACCGAACCGTCCCTGCGGAATGATCTCATCGATTTCATTGCCGGGAACGGCCATGCCGCTAAGGTGATCCTGTCCTGCCACCTGCCGGCGGGAACCCCCGGAGAGAAAGTGCTGGCGGACCTTCTGAAGGGCCTGATGGGCGAGGGCGCGCCGGTGATCAAGCTGGTTTCCCTGGCAAACCGGCCGGAAGACAACCTCCGGATTCTCAACCTTTTGCCTCGGGCACGGGAATGCGGGCAGCGGATGATCGCCTTCTGCATGGGTGAGGCGGGGCGGATCAGCAGGGTCATGGCGCCGCAGTTGGGTTCCTTTCTGACGTATGCCTCCCTGGAAGAGGGCGAAGAGACGGCGCCCGGTCAGCTGAGCGTCGGGGAGATGCGGCGGCTGCTCCGGCTGCTGGGAGGGGGAGTTGCGGATGAGGACCGTTGATCGTTTTGTTCTGATCGGGAACCCCGTCCGCCAGAGCCTGTCCCCGCAGATGCACAACGGGGCATACCGGGAATTGGGGATCGACGCCCGCTTCGAGACCCTCTGCGTGACGGACCTGGAAGCGGCCATGGGGGAAATCCTCGAAACGGATGTGAAGGGCATCGCCGTGACGATCCCCTTCAAGACGGCCGTGATTCCCTTTCTCGACGAGGTGGCCGGCGACGCCCTCGCGATCGGCGCGGTCAACACGATCTGTCGCCGCAACGGTCGCTGGATCGGGCACAACACCGACGGTTCCGGTCTGGCCCGCGATCTCCACGAATGGATGGACGTCCGCGGGAAGACCGTCGCGGTCCTGGGAACCGGCGGGGCGGCCCGCGCCGCCGTCTATGCCGTCATTCTGGAAGGCGGACGGCCCGTCGTGGTCGGGCGGTCGACTGCCGGCCGCGAGGCCCTGGCCGCCGCCTTCGACTGCGTTTCCTGTCCGCCGGGGGATCTGGTCAGGATCGAAGCGGGGTGCCTGATCAACGCCACCCCGGTCGGGATGGTGCCGGACGTGAAGAATACGCCGGTGGACGCGGCCCTGCTCGCGCGGATTCCCCGCGTGGTGGACCTGGTCTACCGGCCCCTCCGAACCAGGCTGCTCCGGGAAGCGGAGGCTGTGGGATGCTCCGTCCGGTCGGGGGTCGGCATGTTCGTGAACCAGGGAGCGGAGCAGATCCGCCTCTGGACGGGCCTGGAGCCGCCCCGGGAGACCATGCGACGGATCGTGGAAAAGGAGCTTGAAAACGATGAAACGCATTGAACCCACCGGCCCTCTCCGGGCCGTCGTCGCAGCTCCGGGATCGAAGAGCTATACCCAGCGGGCCCTGATCATGGCCGCCCTGGCGGGGGGACGGTCCGTTCTACGGAACGCCCTGGATGCGGAGGACTCCGTGCGCCTCGTACAGGCCCTTCGCTCCCTCGGAACCGGGATCCGGTGGGAAGGGGAGGACCTGGTTGTCACCGGCACGGGGGGGATGCTTACCCCCCCCGGGAGTGCGCTTTTCCTGGGAAACAACGGAACGGCCATGCGGCTCCTGACCTCCGTGGTCGCCCTCGGGAACGGGACCTTCACGCTGACAGGGGACCGCCGCCTTTGCGAGCGCCCCGTCGGCCCGCTCCGGGAGGCCCTGGTCGCGCTGGGCGTCGACATCGCAACCGATGGGGACCGGGGGTGTCCCCCCGTCACGGTCCGGGGCCGCGGCCTGCCGGGCGGACGGGTCGTGTTGAAGGATCTGGATAGCAGCCAGTACGTTTCGTCCCTCCTCATCAGCGCCCCCTACGCTTCCGCGGACGTGACCGTGGTCTTGGAAGGGCATGTCCCATCGCTCCCGTATGTGGACGTCACGGTGGAAGCGATGCGGCAGTTCGGCGTCGAGGTCCGCCGGGACGACGGGCGCACGTTCGTCGTTCCCCACGGGCAGCACTATGCCGGAAGGACCTATCAAGTGGAGGGGGACGTGTCCAGCGCCTCCTATTTTTTCCTGGCGGCGGCGGTCACCCGAGGAGCCGTCCGCGTCGGCCGCATCAACCCGCATACGCGGCAGGGCGACATCGGTCTCCTGGACATCCTGGAGGAACTGGGATGCACGGTCCGGCGCGGAGAAAACGAAGTGGAGGTCGCAGGCGGCGATCTGGCGGTGGGGGACCGGGTTTTCGATCTCACCGACATGCCCGACATGGTTCCGACCCTGGCTGTGCTTGCGGCCCTGCGGCCCGGACGCACGGCGATTACCGGGGTCGCGCACCTGCGGGTGAAGGAAAGCAACCGCCTGGCCGCCCTGGCGGCGGAGTTGAGGAAGACCGGCATCTCCGCCGAAGAGAGGCCCGACGGCCTCGTCATCGAAGGGGGACGGCCCCGGGGCGCCGAGATCGAGACCTACAACGACCACCGAATCGCCATGAGCTTCGCTGTCCTGGGGCTGGCCGTGCCGGGAATGGCGATCCGGAACGAGCGGTGCGTCGCCAAATCATTTCCCCGTTTCTGGGAGCTGATGGAGGGCCTGAACGCATGAGGATCGTCCTCGTGGGATACCGCGGCTGCGGCAAGAGCATTGTCGGCCGGTTGCTGGCGGAGCGGCTGGGGCTGCCTTTTCTTGATACGGATAGGCTGATCGAGGAGAGCGCGGGACGGACTGTCCGGCAGATCGTCGACGACGGAGGCTGGGAAGAGTTTCGAACCCTGGAGCGCCGGGTCATCGCGGAACTGCCGGAAGAGCGAAGCGTCGTCGCCCTGGGGGGCGGAGCCGTTCTGGACCGGGCGAACGTGGAAGCCCTTGAAGCGGACGGATTTTTCGTCTGGCTGACTGCCGGAACCGACGTCATCCTGGAGCGGCTGGCTACCGACGGAAAGACGGTTGAGCAGCGGCCTCCGTTGACGGAGGGCAGCGGCCGGGAGGAAGTGGAACGGCTGCTCCGGGAACGACTTCCCGTCTATCGCCTCGTGGCGGACCTGGCTATCGACACGTCCCAACGCTCCGCCGCCGAGGTGGCTGAAATGATTGCAGAATACGCTGGGCGGCGGCTTTCCATTCGGGAAGCCTGCCCGCAATCGGGAGGTTAAAAGGGGAAACATGGCCGCAAATACCTTCGGAGTCGCATTCCGTGTCACAACCTGGGGGGAATCCCACGGTCCCGCCCTCGGGGCCGTCGTGGACGGGTGCCCGCCGGGCCTTGCCCTCGACGAGCATGACGTCCAGGAATGGCTGAACCGGCGCAGGCCGGGCCGGGCGCCATCGGCTTCACCCCGCCGGGAGGACGATCAGGTGGAGATTCTCTCCGGCGTTTTCGAGGGAAAGACCACGGGCACCCCGATCGCCCTCCTGATCCGGAACCGGGACGCCGCGTCACACGACTACGAAGATCTCCGGGACGTCTTCCGGCCCGGGCACGGCGACTTTGCGTACATGCAGAAATACGGCATCCGGGATCATCGGGGAGGCGGGCGTGCCTCCGGCCGGGAAACGGCCGCCCGGGTCGCCGCCGGAGCCGTGGCCGCAAAGGTACTGGCACCAGCAGGAATCCGCGTGTTTGCCTTCACGAGGGAGCTCGGAGGAATCGCCGCAACGGACATCCGGCCCGGAGAAATGGACCGGAACGACCTCCGGTGTCCCGATCCGAAGGCGGCCGAACAGATGGCCTCCCGGTTGGAAGAGGCAAGAGAAGGCGGGGATTCGCTGGGAGGCGTCGTGGAGATTATCGTCCAGGGGTGTCCGCCCGGTCTCGGCGAACCCGTCTTCGACAAGCTCGACGCCGACCTGGCCAAGGCCCTCATGAGCATCGGGACCGTCAAGGGCGTCGAGATCGGCGCCGGGTTCGAGGCGGCCCGGATGAAGGGATCGCAGAGCAACGATACCCTGGGACCGGACGGGTTCGGTTCGAACCGGGCCGGCGGGATCCTCGCGGGCATCTCGACCGGGCAGGACATCGTGCTCCGGGCGGCCTGCAAGCCGATCCCTTCCATCGGCAGGGAGCAGCAAACCGTAGACGTCTTCGGGAAACCGGTTGTACTGGCCGTCCGCGGAAGGCATGATGTGTGCGTCATCCCGAGGATCCTGCCGGTCTGCGAGGCCATGGTCTCCATCGTCCTGGCGGACCACCTCCTGAGACAGAGGGCTGTCGGGCGATGAGGAAGGGTGCGGTGGGCATTGTCGGAGGCGGGGGCGGGATGGGCCGCTGGTTCGCCCGTTTCTTTGCCGGCCAGGGATATGCCGTCCACATCTCCGAGCGGGATTCGGGAACGCCCCTTCCGGAGCTGGCAGCCGTATGTCCGGTTGTCGTCGTGGCGGTACCCATGGCCGTGACGACGGAGGTGATCCGCCGGGTCGGTCCGCACCTGAAACCGGGGGCTCTCCTGATGGACCTTACATCCCTCAAGGAGGAGCCTGTTCGGGAGATGCTGGCGGCCACGGCGGCGAAAGTCGTCGGATGCCATCCCCTCTTCGGACCCGATGCGGCGGACCTCAAGGGACAGAACGTCGTGATCTGTCCCGGCCGCGGTGAATCCGGGAAGGCATGGCTCCGGGAGATCCTGGAGCAGAGCGGGGCGCGGGTCGTCGAGACCACGCCGGAGAGGCACGACCGGGTCATGGCCGTCGTCCAGGGGCTTACCCACCTGAACACGATGGCTATGGGACTGGCCATGGAGACCCTGGGGGAAGACCCGGAGATGCTGGAGCGGATGTCGACGCCGGCCTTCCGGACAAAGCGGGACATGCTGGAGAAGGTCTTCGGTCCCTCCCCGCGGCTTTATGCCGAGCTTGTGACGAAGAACCCGTCCGCCCGAGCGGTCATCGCAGCGTACGAGAAAGCGGTGGCGCAGTTGAAGCGGTTTGTCGAGGAGGAGGACGCGGAGGGGCTCGAAGAATGGCTCCGCCGCGGAGTGTAGGATGGCGGATTTCAAATCCGTCTCCTTTCTCTTTTCTATTTTATCAATATCCGCGGTCTGGCACCCAACTCGCGGGAGAAGGGCTTCCCTCGCGCTCAGAAGCGTTTTTTCGACCCTGCAACGTCTCGCTCCGCTGCAAAGTCATAACTTGCACCGGACGGTGCTCAGACAGATGACTTTGCGGGCGCTTCGCTGCGACGGCAGGGTGCCCCGAAAAAGCCGCTATTCGCGCTCCGGGAATCCCCCCTCCCCGACCGACGTTCGCGGGGGCGCGACCGGGGGTTTCCAGAGGAGCAATTAGGACTTTTTTCCCATCCATCCAGCCTGACGGACCGTCGACGAGGGATCGCGGGAAAAAACGTCCGCGACGGCGGAAGCCCCCGTGGTAGCCCCCGCGCCGATACGCTCAATGCAAGGGGTAAGCGGAAGCCTGCCAGGAAAGGAAAAGGAAGAGGGAGAGGTACGGATTTGAAATCCGTTTCTGCTTCTGGACAGGGAAGAGGGCAAAAAAAGGTTGACGGCGCCGGGGGAGGCCTGTTAGAGGGACTGGAAAAGAGGAAACGAGCATGAACCGTTCGCGTGTCATGACAACTTTGAATCGCTGGTGGTGGTGGACCACAGGAGAGGGGTCCGTCCGCAGCTGATGTACTGACATAGCATGCAAAAGCCGCGGGGTCCCCTCGGGATCCCGCGGCTTTTTTGTTTTGTCCTGCATGGAACGAAAAGGCCGCCCGCAAAGCGGCCTTTTTTATTTTTCGACAGAGAGGATACGACGACATGATTTTTCCCGATTTCGACACGTTCCGGACCCTGGCCCGGGAAGGCAACCTGATTCCCGTGTACCGCGAACTCCTGGCGGACACGGAGACGCCCGTCACGGCCCTGCTCAAGCTGCGGGGAGAACGGAACGTGTTTCTCCTGGAGAGCGTCGAGGGGTCGGAGAAATGGGGACGGTACACCTTCCTGGGCTCGTCGCCCCGCCTGGTCTTCCGGGTCCGGGGGCGGGAGGTTCACATCGAGGAGAATGGAGTCAGCCGCGTTCTGGAGCATGACGGGGATCCCCTGCGTGTCTTGAAAGAAATCCTGGGGCGATACCGGCCGGTCAGTCTCCCGGAGCTCCCCCGCTTCTTCGGCGGGGCCGTCGGATTCCTGGGCTACGGGATGATCCGCTTCTTCGAGAAGAAACTGGACCGCCGTTCCGGTCGGGTCGGCGAGACGGACGACGCGGTCTTCCTGCTGACGGACACCCTGCTCGTCTTCGACAACGTGCGCCATACTCTCAAGGTTGTGTCCTGCGCCCGGACGGACGGAGCCGCCGATTTCCGGCAGGCTTACGACGAGGCGGCCGGGAAGATCGAAGACCTCATCGCCCGCCTCAAGGCCGCTCCGGCCCCCATCGTTCCGCCTCAAGAACGGGCGGGCGAAGGCGGATCGTTTGAAGGGACCGTCACGGAGGAGGAATTCCGGGAGATGGTGGTCCGGGCGAAGGAGTACATCGTCGCCGGCGACATCATCCAGGTCGTCCTCTCCCAGCGCTTCGAGCGGCCCTGCTCCGTCGATCCCGTCAACCTCTACCGGGCCCTGCGGTACGTCAACCCGTCTCCGTATCTGTTTTTCCTGAAGATCGACGGCTTCCACCTGATCGGCTCCTCCCCGGAGGTCATGGTCCGCCTGGAGGAGGGCATCGCCGAGCTGAAGCCCATCGCCGGTACGCGGAGAAGGGGCGCCACAGAGCAGGAGGACCGGCGCCTGGCGGACGAACTGCTCCAGGACCCGAAGGAGAAGGCGGAGCATGTGATGCTCGTCGACCTGGGACGGAACGACCTGGGGCGGATCGCCCGGACAGGGAGCGTCCAGGTGAGCCAGCTGATGGCCGTGGAGCGTTACTCCCACGTGATGCACCTGGTCTCCGACATCCAGGCCCAGCTGGACGACGGGCGGGACGCCTTCGACGTCCTCAGGGCGGCCTTCCCGGCGGGAACGCTGACGGGGGCGCCGAAAGTCCGGGCCATGGAGATCATCGACGAGCTGGAGAAATACCCGCGGGGACCCTACGGCGGCGCCGTCGGGTACATCAGTTACACCGGCAACATGGACCTGGGGATCACCATCCGGACGATGATGCTGGAGAACGGGATGCTGTCGGTCCAGGCGGGCGCGGGTATCGTCGCCGATTCGGACCCCCGGAGCGAATACGAGGAGACGCTGCACAAGGCGGGAGGGATGTTCCGGGCCGTCGCGCTGGCGGAGAACGGCTTTCAACTGAATGGAGGTGCAAAATGATCCTGATGATCGATAATTACGATTCGTTTACCTACAACCTGGTCCAATACCTGGGCCAGCTCGGCGAAGACGTGGTCGTCCGGCGGAACGACGAGACGACCCTGGAGGAGATCGAGGCCATGGCGCCGGAGGCCATCGTTCTGTCCCCCGGTCCCTGCACCCCGGAAGAAGCGGGCATCACTCTGGATGTCGTCCGACGCTTCCACGAAGAGATCCCCATCCTGGGCATCTGTCTCGGCCACCAGGCCATCGGGCAGGCCTTCGGAGGCCGGGTCGTCCGGGCGGGGCGCGTCATGCACGGCAAGACATCCCCCGTCGTGAACGACGGCAAAACGACCTTCCGGGGGATGCCCAATCCCATAACGGCGGGGCGGTACCACTCGCTTATCGTCGAGAGGGGAAGCCTCCCGGACTGCCTGGCCGTCAGCGCCGAGACGGAGGAGGGCGAAATCATGGGAATCCGGCACCAGACGTTTCCCGTTGAGGGGCTCCAGTTTCACCCCGAGTCGATCCTGACGCCCAACGGGAAGCGAATGCTCCGGAATTTCCTCGAAACATACGTTCGGAAGGAGGAACTGCCATGCTGAAGCAGGTACTGAACAAGGTCGTCCGTCGGGAGGACCTGCGGGAAGGGGAGATGATGTCCGCGATGGATTCCATCATGGAGGGCAAGGCGACGCCCGCCCAGATCGGTGCCTTCATTACGGCCCTTCGCATGAAGGGAGAGACGGTCGAGGAGGTGACGGGGGCGGCGCGGGTGATGCGGCAGAAGGCGACCCGCATCGACGCCCGGTCCGGCGTCATCGTCGATACCTGCGGCACCGGCGGCGACGGGAGCAACACCTTCAACATTTCCACGACGGCAGCGTTTGTCGCGGCCGCTGCGGGCCTGACGGTGGCCAAGCACGGCAACCGGGCCGTCTCCAGCGGCTGCGGCAGCGCCGACGTTCTCGAGGCCCTGGGCGTCAACATCGAGGCGGAGCCGGACGTCGTCGAGGAGTGCATCCAGCAGATCGGCATCGGCTTTCTCTTTGCCCCCCGCCTGCACGGGGCCATGAAGTACGCCGCCGGGCCCCGCCGCGAGACGGGAATCCGGACGATCTTCAACATGCTGGGTCCCCTGACCAACCCGGCGGGCGCGACGGCCCAGCTCATCGGCGTCTACGATCCCCACCTCACGGAGACTTTCGCGGGGGTGCTGAAAAACCTGGGGACGAAGCGAGCCTTCGTCGTTCACGGCCTGGACGGGCTCGACGAAGTCACGGTGACGGGAGAGACGAGGGTTTCGGAATTGAAGGACGGCCTTGTCCGGACCTACAACTTCAACCCGCTGGATATCGTCGGGGAGATTCATCCCCCCGAATCCCTCGTGGGCGGAGACGCCGAAGCCAACGCCCGCATCGTCCGGGCCGTCCTGGCGGGAGAGCACGGACCCTGCCGGGACGTGGTGGTGCTGAATGCCGCCTTTGCCATCGTCGCCGGCGGGAAGGCCGGGACGGTCCAGGAGGGAGCCGCTGTCGCCCGGGAATGCATCGACGACGGCGCGGCCGTGAAGAAGCTCCAGGCCCTGATCGAGATGAGCCACGCCTGATGAGGTGTCCCGTGATACTCGACCGCATCGTGGAGGTGAAAAAACGGGAAGTGGCCCTCGCGAAGGCACGGACGCCCCTTGAGGTCCTGGAGCGCTCCCTTCACGGGGCTCCGCCCGTGCGCGATTTCCGGGAGGCGCTGCGCAGGAATCCCTGCGCGATCATTGCCGAGATCAAGCGGGCCTCCCCCTCCAAAGGCCGCCTTTGCGAGGACTTCCGGCCCCGGGAGATTGCTGCCGCCTATGAGAGCGGCGGGGCGGCCGCCCTCTCGGTCCTGACGGACGAAACGTTTTTTGAGGGCGCCGGCGTCCATCTCGCGGAGGTGCGGCGGGAGGCGGGCCTCCCCGTCCTGCGCAAGGACTTTGTCATCGACGAGTACCAGATCGTCGAGGCTCGGCTCCTGGGGGCCGATGCGGTGCTCCTGATCGCCCGCATCCTGGAGGAGGACCGGCTCCGGGAGTACGTTTCCCGGGCGTCCTCGCTGGGCATGAGCGCCCTTGTGGAGGTCCACGGCGGCGGGGAGCTGGACCTTGCCCTCCGTGCCGGGGCCGTTCTCGTGGGGATCAACAACCGCGACCTCGACACCTTCCGGACGGACCTGACGACGACGTTGGAGCTGGCGCCCCGGGTGCCGGCGGGCATGACGGTCGTCAGCGAGAGCGGCATCCAAACCCGGGACGATATTGAGCGCCTTCTCGCTGCGGGTGTGCACGCTTTTCTGATCGGCGAGGCCCTGATGAAGGCCCCCGATCCGACGATGAAACTGAAGGAGCTGATGGGACGATGACGGAGATCAAGATCTGCGGGATCACGTGCCTGGAAGATGCCCTGTGCGCCGCCCGGTCGGGCGCCGACGCCCTGGGGTTCATCTTCTATCCGCCGAGCCGCCGCTGCGTTTCCCCGGAGCAGGCCCGGCGGATCAGGGCCGGACTGCCCAGGGGGATCGTCACCGTAGGTGTCTTCGTGAATCAGGACGCCACATTCGTGGAGGATATCGCCGGGACTTGCGGCCTGGACATGATCCAGCTCCACGGCGACGAACCGCCGGAATACTGCCGCCGGTTTTCCCGGGAGCGGCTGATCAGGGCCGTGTGGCCCGCGGCATCCATGGACATCAGCGTGCTGGGCGCCTATCCGGTGAAGGCTTTTCTGGCCGACGGCCGGGATGCGGACCGCCGCGGCGGGACCGGACGCACCGCCGACTGGACCCTGTCGGCCGCGCTGGGGCGGGCCTTTCCCCTTGTCCTCGCCGGGGGACTCCGGGAGGACAACATCCGGGAGGCCCTGACCGCCGTCCGACCCCGGGCGGTGGACATCAACAGCGGCATCGAGACCGCCCTGGGAATCAAGGACCATGAACGGATGCGGCGGATCATCGCCATCGTCCGGGCCGCCGACCGGGAGGCCGGGGAGTCGGGTGACGAAGACGGACCCGCGATCTTCTGTCGTTTGTTTCCCGGGGCAGACCGCGGAAGCTTCGATGTTCCCGGAACAAGAAAGGACAAGCCATGAAGACGAACAGGCAGCCGGACCGGCGCGGCCATTTCGGCCCCTTCGGGGGGCGCTACGCCGCGGAGACGCTCATGCCGGCCCTTTACGAACTGGAAGCGGCCTATCGGGAGGCCCGGCGGGACCAGCAGTTCCGGCGGGAATTCAGGATGCTGCAAAGGGACTACGGCGGCCGGGAGACGCCCCTCTATTTTGCCTCCCGCCTGACGGAGTCCCTCGGCGGTGCCCGGATCTACCTGAAACGGGAAGACCTGAATCACACGGGCTCCCACAAGATCAACAACACCCTGGGGCAAGCCCTCCTGGCCCGGCGCATGGGCAAGCGAAAGGTCATCGCCGAGACCGGGGCGGGCCAGCACGGCGTGGCCACGGCCACCGTGGCGGCCCTCTTCGGCATGGAGTGCCGCATCTTCATGGGCAAGGAGGACATCCGCCGGCAGGCGCCCAACGTTTACCGTATGAAGATCCTTGGGGCCGAGGTCGTTCCCGTATCCTCCGGCACGGCGACGCTGAAGGATGCCATGAACGAGGCCATGCGGTACTGGACCGCCACTGTCCGGGATACCTTCTACGTAATCGGCACGACGGCGGGTCCCCACCCCTACCCGATGATGGTCCGCGACTTCCAGAGCGCCATCGGCCGCGAGGCAAGGCGGCAGATCATGGAGAAAGAAGGGCGGTTGCCGGACCTGCTGGTGGCCTGCGTCGGCGGAGGGAGCAACGCCATGGGACTGTTTTATCCGTTCCGCAACGATCCCGGGGTGAAAATGATCGGTGTCGAAGCGGCGGGGTTGGGTCTGGAGACGGGGATGCATGCCGCCAGCATCACCGCCGGCCGGATCGGCGTTCTCCATGGAAACAAGACCTTCCTGCTGCAGGACGAAGACGGCCAGGTGCGGGACGCCCATTCCATTGCCGCGGGGCTCGATTATCCCGGCGTGGGCCCCGAGCACAGCGCTTTTCATGCCGGCGGCCGCGCCCGTTACGTCGCCGTCCTTGATCGGGAGGCCATGGCGGCTTTTTCACGGCTGTCCAGGCTGGAAGGCATCATCCCCGCCATGGAAAGCGCCCATGCCGTCGCCTATGCCATGACCCTGGCGCCGACGCTCGGGAAGGACTCGATCATGATCGTCAACCTTTCCGGACGGGGGGACAAGGATGCGGAAGTCATGGCCGGAAGACAGGAAAAGGAGGATGCTCGTGGGACGCATTGAGAAGGCGTTTGCCCGAAGAAAAGCGGAGGGACGAAAGGTTTTTGTGGCCTACCTGACGGCGGGGGATCCGGATCTGGAGACGACGGAGGCGCTGGCCCTGGCCCTGGAGGCCGCCGGAGTCGATATCCTCGAGATAGGGGTTCCATTTTCCGACCCCACGGCCGACGGCCCGGTCATCCAGGCGGCGTCCCAACGGGCGCTGAAGCGGGGGACAACCCTGGCGGGGATTCTCGACCGGATCGATTCCCTTCGCCGGCGGTCCGACATTCCCGTGGTGCTGTTCGGATATTTCAATCCCATCCTGAGCTACGGAGTCGAGCGGTTTGCCCGGGATGCCGCCGCCGCGGGCGTGGATGGGCTTCTCGTAGTCGATCTCCCCTTCGAGGAGACTGGAGAGTTGAGACGGTTCACAGATCCGGCGGGCCTGGCCTTCATTTCGCTCGTTGCACCGACGACGGACACGAAGCGGGCAAGGACGATCCTTCGCCGGGCGACGGGTTTCGTCTATGCCATCTCCGTTACGGGGGTGACGGGCACGAGCACACCGCGGCCGGATGATGTCCGGCGCGATTTGGAAAGGATCCGGGAGGAGACGGATCTGCCGATCGTCGCCGGATTCGGCATTGCCACGGCCGGGCAGGCAGCCGGTATCGCGCCCTTGGCCGACGGCATCGTTGTCGGCAGTGCGCTGGTCCGGCTGATCAGGGAAAATGCAGGCAGCGTTAATCTGGTCAAGACAGCGGTTTCCTTTGTCCGGGAGATCCGGGAAGCCATCGACGGAAAGCGGCAGGAGGGACCGGGCGGTTTGGAGAAGAGAAGATGGAGTTGACCGTCAGCTATTGATTGCTGCCGTCATCCCACTGCTCAGGCAGCGGCTGTGGCCCGGGAACGATACCGGCGATATCAGGATCTTCCGACGGGTTTTCTGCCCGAGCCAAGGCCTTGGACTCCTTCGCTTCGATCCGGCGGGCAACCTTTTCCTGCTGTTTCTTCTGACGTGCTCTTTCCTTTTCCCGCTTCTGAAATGTGTATTTGGATCGGACCATGAATTACCCCCTGGCTGTTGCTTTGGTTTTGGAAGGCATAAAAAGAAGAAGCACCCCAACGCCGAACCCGGCACGGGAGTGCTTCTTTGCTTTTGGATTAATGCTTACAGGGGCTTTACGTTTTCCGCCGCGGGGCCTTTCTTGCCCTGCGTGACATCGAAACTCACACGCTGACCCTCGACCAGCGTCTTGAAGCCAGTGCCCTGGATCGCACTGAAATGGACGAACACATCGCCGCCTTCATCCTTCTCGATGAACCCGAAGCCTTTCTGCTCGTTGAACCACTTCACCTTTCCTTCTGCCATCGTTTGCACCCTCCTTTCTCAAATTTTCCCAAAGTCGGATGGAACGAGGGCAGAATAAAAAGCCACCTGGACTCTTAAGAAGAGCACGGTGGCCAACCTCTGCGCTTCAAATGTTTCGATCCAACTTTTTCCGTGTCGGCAGAACAACCGTACCTGGCGGACACGTTCTATGAATTGTCCGTCCCCGTAGTATGATCCTCTATGGATGTCAAGATTTTTTTAAAAAATATTCTCCTATAGGCGGATACGGGAGGCGCGGCCGAGTTTCCTGTCCAGCCGGAAAGAAAGGACCAGCAGTGACGCGGCCAGGCATATCCAGCCCAACCCGGTGACGATTCTCGATACGGGAAACCAGTCGATCAGGAAGAAAGCCGTCAGGTTTGTCCCCACGAAGGAGCCGAAGGTCGAAAGGAAGAGGACCAGACCGGCGGTCAGACTCGAATCCCGGTGATAATGGGTCAGGATTCCGATGATGTAAGGTGATACCGTGGCCATGATCGTGATGGGAACGAAAAAGAGGATATTCATGGCCGCGAGCGATCCGGCGCGGACATCGACAATCCGGTCGGCGATGAAATTGCACGCGGGGGCGTGGAGCAGGGGGATGAATAGTACCCAGGCCGAGCTGACAATCAGGAGGACGGCGAAAAAGGAAACCTTGAAGGCCCGTTTCGCCAGGTAACCGCCCAGGACATATCCAATGGAAAAATGGACCATGAAGGAACTGATGATGCTGCCCCATATGTACACAGAGCCTCCGAAATATGGGGACATCAGGTTTGACGAGAGGATCTCGAGGCTCATGATGACCGATCCGAATGTGAACAGAAGCAATGCAAACGCAAAGTATGCGAGTCCCATAATGCGTCCTTACTGAAAGGGATTATCCGGCGATCCTTCGATCTCCTGTTATCTTCGATTCAAGAGAAGGTTGGCCGGGTTATAGTCGTCTGTCAGGATCTTTTCCTTCCGGATTCTGGGATTCGGGTCGAATTTCCGGGATTCCCGGATCAGGTCGATCGGACCGATCCGGCTCCTGCAACGCTCTCCGCAGAGCCGGGGCGGCGGATACAGGGGGGCCCGGGTGGCAACGATGATGGAATTGCTGCTGTTCGTTCCCTCGAAGACGTAGACATGGCGGAAGACGCTGCGGAAAGTCGTTACCTGGGCGTCAAAGAGCTGATTCGAGTTGTGGACGTTCTGGACGACGACACCATTTTGCGTCAGTCTCGAAAGGCACAGTTCGAGGAACTCCTTTGTCGTCATGTGCGCCGGGATGTAATCGGAATTGAAGGCATCGATCCAGATCTGGTCGAATTTCCCGGGATTTCTCCGAAGATATTGCCGGCCGTCGGTGACGGACAGGGCATGGCCCGCGGCAAGCTGAAAATGAAAGTAATCCTTTGCGAGACGGACCACCAGCGGATCCACCTCCACGGACTGCAGACGGACCTGGGGCAGATGCATGCGGAACACCGTCGGGATATAGCCTCCCCCGAGGCCGATGAGGCAGACACTCCGGGTGTCCGGAAGAAACTGAAACCCGACGAACATCATGGCGGTGTATTCGAAGACGGATTCATCGGGCCGTGGGATGTTCATGCAGGTCTGGCGCTGGTCCCGATGACGCCCGAAGATCATGCAGCGGTTCAAACCCGCCTGGCGGATCGTGATATGGTTGTAAATCGAATCCCCTTCGTAGAGGGTCTGCTCGTTTCCCGCCGGGACCTTCTGCGGCGTCCCGAGAAGAAGGAGCAGGAAGAATGTGATGCCGAACAGGCGGCACGGGAATCGGGATGTTTTCATGGACGGGCCGGCGGGGACTGATCTCCTCAATGATTTCTGAGAGTCCTGTATTGCCCATCCGCTCTTCCGGGTCAAGCGGCATTGTCGGTTCCGACGAAAAATCCCCGCCGCAGGATGAAAACGCAGGCCGGTGGAAAACGGTGGTTGATCGTGCTATGCAAAACACCGTTCTTCGGCGGTCGGGGGACGGTGGTTATTGCCGGCCACCGGACTGTCTGCCGGGGCTGCCGGAAGCGGGAATACTTTTCACGGGGGAATCATGATCATCAAAAGCGAGGGGAAACTGGCCGAAGGCCTTTATGCCATTGGAGGGCCGCACCTGCCGGCCTATCTGCTGGCCGGGGAAACGCCCGTCCTGTTCGATGCCGGCATGACGTTCATGGGGCCCACCTACCGGAAGGATCTCCAGGACCGCCTGGGAGATGCCGGCCGGCTCCGGTTCGTTTGCCTGACCCATGCCCATTTCGATCATTGCGGCTCCTGTCCGTACCTGAAGCGCCATATCCCGGGCCTGCGTGTGGGAGCGCACCGCCTGGCGGCAGAGACCCTGCGGAAGGCGAGCGCCATCGAGCTTATCCGTAGTCTGAGCGGGAACTGCGAGGAGTTGTACAGGGATCAAGTGGGCAGCGAAGACATCTCGTTCGATTCCCTGGAGGTTGACGTCATCCTGGAAGACGGCGACGAGATGGACTTCGGCGGCGGCCTGACCTTCCGGGTGATCGCCACACCCGGGCATACCCGGGATTCCGTCTGCTATTTCATCCCCCGGCTGAGGGCCCTCATCACCGGCGAGGCCGTCGGGGTCTTCGACAGGAACTTCACGATCCAGCCGGAGTTCCTGGCGAGCTACCGGGATTATGTGGCCTCTCTCGAGAAGCTTCTCTCCCTGGATCCGGACCTCATCATGATGAGCCACTACTACACGCTCACCGGCGAAGATGCCCGGGGGTACATAGCCCGTTCCTTGGAACAGACGAGGGTATTCCGGGACCGGATTGAGCGCTTCCTGCATGATTCCGGAGGAGATCGAGATGCCGTGGTCCGGCGGATTCACGGGGAGGACTACCTCTCGACGGGGGCGAACCTCCAGGAGGAGCGCCCCTATCTCATCAACCTCCAGGCGAAGGTCCGGGTTGTGGCGGAGGGGAGATAAGCTAAGACTCGAAAGCCCCGTTGGGCTGGGACCCGGCGGGGCTGCTCGAGGAACACAGATCAGAAAAAGATCCGGTTGCGATATGTCCTGCGCCGTGCAGGGCGCGTTTGCTCAGACGTCCTTCTTCTTGGACCAGGCCTCCTGGTAGAGCCGGCCGATGGTCGTCACCAGGGCCAGGAAGAACAGGCCCAGCATGAAGTTCGGGGCCGTCCCGAGGAGGTTGTCCAG